>CALHCB010000001.1 GCA_937930695.1 uncultured Acidimicrobiales bacterium
GAACCAGGACACCAGCGGCACGTCGAGATTGCGGCGCCTCTTCTGCATGCCAGCCGCAGCAGCGAGTTGGGGGAAAACCGTGACAACTCCCCCGCCAGCTCCAGCTGACCGAAGGGCGCGCAGTCCTGTTTGGCAGTAACGGCGCCACTCGCCCAGGTCGGTCTTCGGCGATCGCTTCTCATGCCAACTCTGTTGAGGGGCGACCTGGCTGACCTTGGTGAACCGCAGCGACGGGTCACTCACAAAGTCGCTGATCCAGCGAGCATCATCATCAACAATGAACGGCGCGACAACGGTCCAATCGGCGACCAGTTGTTCCCTCCCATGATCTTGAACCTGCGACGAAGCTGGTTCTAAGACAGATCCCATTGTCATTGATTCGGCCGTTTCCCTCAGAGCTTGAGGATCTTGCTATCGCCATTCGCCGACAGAATCCAGCAACCGGGATATTCCGCCCAAATCTGAGGTGACTCCTTGGCTCTGTCCTCAACCTGCCGACCGGTCCCAGTATGATCAGCGCGGCTGGAGTGGCCGAAATTCGGCCTCTCGTCCCGGAAGGTGAACGCGGCGTGAGCGTCCGGATTGTCACCAGCACCAATTTTGACTTCGAACACTTCGTCGCCCGTTCCAAGGCCGACGAAGGCCCAAACCACGGTCTGTTGTCGCTCGCCAAGCGACTTGATGCGGTGTTCCACCAACCAAACGAGTCCGCAGTCAAGATCAAGGACCGCCTTCGCAGTGCGATCGCGGGCCGACCCGAGCATTGGGCTCTCGCCCGATCCGTGCTGCGAGCGGCTGACGATGGCGACATCATCTACTGCACAGGCGACGACTCCGGATTCCCGTTGGCATTACTCGCAATGGTCAACCATCGAGACATGATTGTCGGCACCCAGGTCGTCGGCCCGGGCCGTACGCGCACCAAGGTGTTGTCCAAACTGATCGCTCGCGGACTGCCCCACTTTTTTGTCACCGCTGGCACCATCAGCAAGGCAGCAGAAATGCGCTCGCTGCTTCCCGAGTCAGTTCCGGTCATTCTTGCGACACAACAAACAGACACGGCGTTCTTCCGACCAGACCACGATCTCACACCCACTGACCGACCTCTCATTGTCAGCTGCGGCCTCGAACAGCGGGACTACCGAACGTTGGCAGCCGCCGTCGCACAACTTGATGACGGTGATGTCGACGTCAAGGTCTGCGTCGCTTCTCCGAACAAGACCGATGACACGCAGTTCGCCTTCCCAGAGGTTGTCCCCGACAACATGGAGATGCGCTTGTTCGAGTTCTCTGAGCTGCGGGAGCTCTACCAACGGGCAACTGTGACGGTCGTGCCGCTGCTCCCCAACAACTATTCAGCTGGTCTGACGACCATGATGGAGGCTATGGCCTGTGGATCCCCTGTCGTCATGGCCGAGCTCGGTGGGCTTCCGGGCGAGCTCGCAGACCGAGGCGCTATTCTCACCGTCCCACCAAACGACGTCGGCAAGCTGCGCGATGCGATCGCCGAAACCATCGCCAATCCCGAGCGAGCCCAGGAACGTGCGGCGATTGCGTTCGACATCATTCAGAGCGAGCACGCAGTGACGCCCTCGGTAGACCGATTTGCTGAGGCGCTTCAGCGAGCGTTCGAAGACGGGGTGAATCCATGACCGCGCTTCGGCACGAAGCTCGCCCTTCGCCTCGCCTCACCCGGGAAGTGACGGTCGGCAACGCGGCCGAACTCGGACCATTCGCCGGCGGCTTGGCCGGCACCTACCTCGTCTTCGCCTTCATGTTGGCAGCACCCGTGTACCCCATGGAACCCTTCGTGTGGACACTCGTGCTCCCATTTGCCTTCGGAGCATTGCTTCTCACACCTGCAGATCGTCTGCGTCGAATGGTCATCGATGGGCCCGCGCTCATCGTTATTGCGTACACGGCCATCTCCTTTGCCTGGACGCTCAACCAGCCTCAGGCGCTCTTCGAGATTCGACGCGATCTCCCTCTTCTTGTGATGGTCTCGCTCCTCGCCAGCCTTTTGAAACCGCTGGACGCCATCGCCTACATCCGTCGAGCCATGTTTGCCATGCTCGCGATCACCACCTTCGGACTCATCTTGTTCCCGGAGACCCGGGATCACGCACGCAGTGGGCTCTATGTCGATGATCTACCTGGTTGGCACGGGTTCTTCATCCACAAGAACATCATGGCGCCGTTCCTGATCTTCACCTTGGCCACGGTCATGATCACCATGCCAGCCTCACGTAAGCGAACCTTCAGCATTGTCTGGATCCTGGTACTGATCGCTGGCTCAGACTCCGCAACCGGCCTCACCGCCGCGATGCTCGTCGTCGCCCTCCGCTTCTGGTTCCGTGCGTTTCACGTCTCAGGTGAGCGTTGGAAAGCCGGCTACATCATGTCATCGGTGCTGGTAGGCGTTGTGCTGCTCCTCGGAGCGCTCGCTTCTCTCGCCACCATCGTGCAGGCGTACGGCAAGGATCTCACGTTCAGCGGCCGAACCTTCATCTGGACCGCATCGCTCAACGCGGCAGCAGATGCCCCATTCCTGGGCTACGGACGTGCCGGTGTGTTCTGGCGTCCGGCGAATGAAGTCACCCGACAAATCTGGCGGGACGTCGGGTTCGTCGTTCCTCACGCCCACAACGGTGCCATCGACGTCATCTTGGCGTACGGAGTCATTGGACTCGGTCTCATCGCCGTAGTGCTCGTCACGAACTTCGCCAAGGGCGCCACCCTGATTCGCCGAAGCCCCATGATCGGCGAGTGGGTCATCACCATCAGCGCTGCCCAGCTCCTGATGGGATTCTCGGAGAACGTCTTTCAGGGACACTTCTTCTTGTACTTACTGGTGATGCGAGCCATTGCCCAGCGCACCATCAATGACCTTGATCAACCACAGCCGATCGAGGCACCAGTGCTCGCGACACTTCGTAGTCGCACGTCAGAGTCACGTCGCTAGTCGACGTTAACTGCTGTTGAGTCCCGGTGTGACCGGGTCGACAAGGGACGTGCTGCCTTGCGCTACTCGGCCGCTTCTGATTCGTCGCGGGTCGCAACTTCGCGGCCCTCTGCTCGCCACGACCGCTTGCGATTCGCCCGCTCGATGGTGTTGAAGCGCAGGGCAACCGACCGACGCCATGCTGGGATTGGGACCAAACGGGTGAGCCCACGTTCGATCGTCAGGCGAAGACCGAACTTGTCGACTCGACGCTTCCACATCCCAAGCTTGTTCTCGGCAATCAATCGCTTCATCTCGTTCGGTGACGGATGGATTGGTGGACGGCCGCTGGGCTCAAAGCCCCGTTCGGTCAACAGATCGCCAACTCGACCTTCGACCAACCGAACTTCACGATCACTGAGCGTCCGCGACCATGCCGAGACCCGGGATGGGTTCGGAATGTCGTAGTCAGTGGTGTGGCGGTAGTCCAGCATTTGATCGGTGTACGCAATGCCCATGAAGGCGCAGACTCGCTCGAGCGTCTCAACGTGATTTCCGATCAGCTTTGCGTACTCGACCTCGAGCACCCGATCCTCGGGAAAGTCGGCGGTGAATTTCTTCCACTGGGTCTCGGCCTGCAGCCACCGATCGAGCCCGAACCACACATTCCCAGCCCAGCCCATATTGATGACAGAAGACGTCACATCACGAGGGTCACGCAGGACATGGATGAATCGGGCGTCAGGGAACAGGTGCAGTAGCCGAGCGAAGTCGTAATGAACCATCGCCCCGATCTGGGCCTTGCCCGAGACAGCGAGCCGCTGCGCAAAGAAGTTGTGGGCGTTCTCGACGTAGCTCAGGTTCTTGTCGAGCTTGAGACCTGAACTTCCGAAGATCGACGACGTTTCGAGATACGCGCTGTAGTCGTCCATCGACGGCATTGAGCCATCGTCTCCCATCTCTTCGACAAGAAACTCAAATCCCTCACAACAGGTGACCTCAGCGTGCGAATCGAGCATCAGGCGCAACAGCGTTGTTCCTGAGCGCTCTGATCCAACAAGGAAGAATGGAGATTCAATAGTCACAGCGGGGGTCCTCGCGAGGGACGACGACGGAGAAACGGGCACGTAAACCTATCGGAGGGAATCCGCGGTGTCTGAGACCCTGCGGGTCAAGAACGTGTCGCCGACCGGGCAATCGTTGGCGGCTACGATCCGAAACGAGGCTCTCTCCTTCAATCCGACTTGAGAACGCCGATGGGTGAGGCGATCCAGAACTTCCCTTTCTGTGCACTCCAGGAGCGCAATGCGGCTACCCGACTTCATCATCATTGGCGCCATGAAGTCGGCGACCTCGACCTTGCATGATCAGCTGGGCGCACGGGACGGGCTCTCGATGAGTTCACCCAAGGAGCTGTATTTCTTCAGCGACGATCCGGTCTATGCCAACGGCATCGACTGGTATGCCGACCACTTCGCTGATGTGCCAGCGTCGAATTTGTGCGGCGAATCAACGACGCACTACACCAAGCTTCCGACCTACCCCGACACGGTCCGTCGTATCGCACAACACGTGCCCGATGCCCGTTTCGTCTACATGATGCGCCATCCCATCGACCGCCTCGAGTCGGCGTACCTGCATATGTGGTTTGAGAAGGAGACGACGCTTTCCTTTGACGAAGCTGTCTCCGGTGGCATTCCTGAACTCGTCGACTATGGCCGGTACGCCTACCAGCTCCAACCATTCTTCGATCAGTTCGGACAAGACCGGGTCCTTCCGGTGTTTCTCGATCGAATGAAGGTCGCCCAAGACGAGGTCATCGAACAGGTTTGCCAGTTCATCGGCTTCACCGGAGACACCAGCTGGATCGACAACGTGGCGGACAACAACGTCAGCACTGAGCGTCTCCAGAAAAGCGCAACGCGAGACCGTCTGAAGTCCGTACCGTTCTATGAGTCCCTACGACAGCTCGTTCCAGAGCAAGCCATCGAGCGGGTTCGGTCCCGCTGGCGACCCGACGATGCTCCGCGAGCCTCCGATGCGCAACGAGCCGAGCTCGCAACCCAGTTCGATCCCGATTTGGCCCAGCTCGGAACCTGGCTTGGCACTCCTCTGAACTGTGAGAACTTCAAAGAGGTGACGGCGAGCCGTTGCCTCACGTGGTCCACTTCGTGAACAGAATCAAGGCTCTTTTCAGCCGGTATTCGTCGATGATCAACGACGTGGCCTGGAGCGGAATCAGCGATCTGCTGTCTCTGTGCGCCAACATGGCGTCGTTCCTCTTCCTGGCCAACTCGCTGACCACCGAACGATATGGCGGCTACGTCGGCATCTACGGCGTGATCGGGCCTTTGGGTGCGTTCTCATGGTCCGGCCTCTCATTGCTCGTGCTTCAACGGGTGATCAGAGAGAAGGACGACACGCAAGAAGCGCTCAACCGAATCCTGTTTCTCAGTGTGCTGCAAGGAGCAGTCGCCGTCCTGCTCGCGATCGCGCTGGCGAGCCGCGCCATCGACCAGGTGAGCACCACGGCAATTGCCCTCATGGCCGTTGCCGAGCTCTTGATCTTTCCGATTACCCAGGCCACGGGCATGTTCGTCCAGGCCATCCGCGGTTTCGCGGCAGCTGCTCGGCTTCGCATCGCCGTTCCCCTCGTGCGGCTGGCTGCCGTGCTCATCCCCTGGGCATTCGGGATTTTGACGATCCGAAACCTTGCGATTGCGTGGATCATCGGATTCTCCGTCACGGCGATCGCGTGCCTCGTCGTGGTTCTCCCCCGACTCGGGCTGCGACCTGGCTTTCGACGACCGCCGCCAAGCTATGTGAAGACCAACCTCGAGCTCTCGCTCCCCTTGGCCTCGTCGAACCTGCAGATCAACGGCGACAAAGCGATTCTGAACTTCTATGACTTCGATCGCGACGCCGGCTACTACGGCGCTGCATACCGGGTCATTCAGTTGAGTCAGATGCCAATCCGCACAATGAATCAGGCACTGTTCCAACGCTTCCTTCCCAACGAGGAAGGCCGAATGGGCCAGCACCTCTCAAGAGCCGTCCGCTTCACCAAGTTCTCGTTCACGCTGAGCGTCCTCATCGCTGGCATCATCTTCGTCGCCGCTCCCCTGCTTCGATTCCTTCTTGGCGACAAGTTTGAAGAATCGATCACGATCGTGCGTTGGCTCGTGCCAGTGGTGCCACTGCTCTCGATTAGCCGGGCCCCGCTCAATGGCCTCCTCGGCCTTGGCAAGACCACGGTGCGGGCGGGCGTGATCGTCTCGAGCTCATTGCTCTCGATGGTGCTCTACTTCTCGCTCATCCCCACATACTCGTGGCGAGGCGCGGCTGTCGGAACGGTGATCTCCGAACTCTTCCTCACCGCGACCGGCTGGTTCTTCCTGGTTCGCTTTCAACGCGAAGCGGATGTGGCGACGCTCGCCGAACGTGCGAGCCGTCAGGCCGACCGAGAGAACGTCGATGCGTCAGCGGTGGTCGAGACGGACACCGGCGAGGCCTGACAACATCCCAAGTCCTTCACTGAACTCGGCCATGCTGTAGCGGACCTGCGGGGCGTCCTTGGCTGCGAGCCGTTTCGGAGAACGAGCGACTGCCCTCACCATGATTCGAGCAGACCGCAGCAGAAGTCGGCCCTTGGTGGCATCACCACTCGTCAGATTCGTGACGTAGCGGGTGTTTCCCATCCACATTGCTCGGCCGAGCTGATAGCGAAGCGTTGAGCGATCGTGCGGTTCGAGCTCTCGCACTGCGACCGCAGAAGAAAAGTGGGCCTTGAGGCCAGCTGCGACCGCAGCGCGGTAGAAGACCATGTCTTCTCCGCCGACGACGCCTAGCGCTGGGTCGAATCGGATCTCGGAGTTCTCCCTCAGGAACGAAGCATCGACCATGGAATTCCCCGTCGCACAGATGGGCACCAACGCATCGTCTTCGAATTCCAACAGACCGAACTGGTCGAAGGGTTCATCATGAATCCAGGAGCCTGCATCGGCCGGAAACTCGAGCAACAATGGCCCGGTCGTTGCGTCGGCGCCCGTTCGTTCTCGCAGGAGAAGGTGTTGGCGAAACCAATCGTCGGGCACCACGATGTCGTCGTCGGTCATGGCAACAAAGTCGCCAATTTCCAATGCTGCCTCGATCCCAACATTGCGGGCCAACGAGATGTTCTGCTTCCCTGAGGTTCGGTAGTGAAGTCCGAGCGCAAACTCAGCAGGGAACGATTCGACAACTGCCCGAGCCCGTTGATCAGCGTTGTCGTCGACAACCACCACACCAACTGCAGCCATCGAGGCAACATCGTCAGCCGCACGCTTCACCGAATGCAGCAATCGTTCAAGCTCTTCGTTGCGCTTGTATGTGCAGACATAGAGCGCGATGCGCGCTAGTTCGACCATCCCTTCATCATCGGCGATCTCGTCACCTCCATGAGTGACCATTGCCCTAACTGGCAACCACCAGAATCGCCGAGACCGCCACTCCTACCGCAAGCAGGGCAGCTGCGAGCTGAGCATTTCGATAGTGAACGGCAACAAGAGAGGGAGCGAACCGAATCGGGTTCTCGATGAATCGGTGCGTTGCCCAGGCGAGACCGAAGGACAAGAGCACCAGGCCGCCTCGCACAGCCAAGGTCTCACGGCCCAGCGCCTGTTGTCCGATCACGAGCACCGGCCAATGCCAGAGATAGAGCGAGTACGACAACTCTCCGACGAATTGAACCGGCCGCAAATTGACGATCTGCCCAACAACTCCCTGTCGGTCAATCGCCGCATGGAGGAGGGCGAGCGTTCCGACAACAACCGGAATCGCTCCAAGACCCGGAAACTGAGATGGATCGACTGTGACAAGGGCCAGAACGAGAAACATCGTGCCGAAGACGGCCAGCGCCTGTCGTGCTGTGACAGACCCGTTCGCCCAACCACGAGGTGCGAGGACCGCCAGCACGCCTCCTGCGGCGAACTCCCATCCCCTCGAGACCGTCGAGTAATACGCCCACGGAGAACCTTCGGCAACCGCCCAGATCGAGTACAGAAGCGACAGTGCTCCCAACGACCCGAGTCCGGAGAGAAGCGCGAGCCGTCGATTGCGGCCCCGGGCCAGCACCATGATGAGAACTGGCCAAACGAGATAGAACTGCTCCTCCACAGCCAACGACCAAAAATGCAACAGCGGGATCTGGTCAAGATCAGACGCCCGGGTTGCCCCCTCGGTCACCCCGAAAAACAGGTTGGCGACATAGAGCGACGAGGCGATTCCCGATCGGCCGATGGCAGACCACGAATCCGACGAAAGCCAGATGGCGGCGCCGACCATCGTGGCCACGATCACCACTGTTGAAGCAGGGAGCAAACGGCGGGCCCGGCGGGCATAGAACCGGCCGACGTCGAGGTTTCCCGTGCGTTCGATCTCTGCGATCAGAATGCCGGTAATGAGGTAGCCCGAGAGAACAAAGAAGATGTCAACGCCAATGAAGCCGTTCGCAGCGCGCGGCAACCCCATGTGAAACCCGACGACGAAGAGAACCGCGAGCGCTCGGATCGCCGTCAGATCGCTTCGATATCCAGAAGACGTCAACTGGTCATGCGCAGCAGCCATGATGTCCTCCAGATACCGATCAGATCATCACTGATTCTGCACCGAGCAGAACACGCAGTTCGGGGATCAGCCCGTTCGATGTGTCGACGTTGAACTCGTCAGAGAGCTTGACCGCTTGCTGATCGTTCAGATGGATGTAGACCTGCGACTCCCCATCATGGCGAGACAGCACATCCTTCAGCTGCACGATCAGGTGTTCTGACAGTTGATCAGGACGCACCTCAAGACGCAGCGGCGGCGCAGAGCCGAGCATCTCTGGCTCAAAGATCTCGATGGACTGGGCCATGAGCTTGGACTCTTCGTCGCGCTTTTGGAGCCGGCCGCGGAGCACGATGACACGATCGTCGTCGAGCAGGTGGCCATAGTCGGTGAACGTACGGGGAAAGACCATGACCTCAGCAGAATTCGTGAGGTCTTCGAGGACGAACACTCCCATGAGGTCACCCTTCTTCGTCCACTTCTTCTGGAATCCGGTGACGACACCTCCGACCGAGATCAGCGCACCGTCCTCGGCCTCTTCGAGCATTCCGAGCGTGTGTTCCGCCCGACGCCGCAACGCACCCTCGACACCCATCAGCGGATGGTCCGAAACGTAGAGTCCGAGCATCTCCTTCTCGAACTTCAGTCGCTGAGACTTGTCGAACCATTCGCCGGGAATCGGCGGACGGTCATCAAAACCAGGACCGTCGTCTTCGCCTCCGCCACCGCCGAAGAGCGTCATCACGCCCATGTCATGTTCACGCCGCTTCGACACGGTCTTGTCGATGATTTCTTCAAAGGTCAGCAGCAGACCTTTTCGAGGGTGTCCGAGCGAATCGAAGGCGCCCGCCTTGATCAGCGACTCCAACGTCCGCTTGTTCAGCACCTGGTAATCGACCCGTTCGCAGAAATCGATGAAGCTCTCGAACGGACCGTTTGCCCGCCGCTCCTCCAGCATCAGTTCAACCAAGGCGGTTCCGACGTTGCGAACTGCCGACATGCCGAACGGAATGGCGTTCAGCGGGCCACCATCTGGATCAGGAATCGAGGTGAAGTCGAGCTCGGAGCGATTGATGTCCGGGACCAGCACGTTGATCCCCATCTGACGACACTCGTTCAGATAGATCGCAGCCTTGTCGAGGTTGTTCTTGACGCTGGTGAGCAGACAAGCGAAGTACTCGACCGGATAGTTGGCCTTGAGATAGGCAGTTTGGAAACTGACAAAGCCGTAGCCATAGGAGTGGCTCTTGTTGAATGCGTAGTCCGCAAAGCCCTCGATGGTCGTGAACAGATCTTCGCCGAATTGGGAGCCATATCCAGAGGCGTCGCAACCCTCAACGAACTTGGTTCGTTCCAGCGCCATCAGCTCGCGCTTTTTCTTACCCGCCGCTTTTCGCAGATTGTCGGCATCGGCAAGTGAGTAGCCGGCGAACTTCTGACTCATCCGCATCATCTGCTCTTGGTAGATCATGAGTTCGTACGTCGAACCCAGAATCTCGGTTGCATCAGCGTGGATCGGCGTGGCTTCCTTCCGACCGTTTTTGCGGTCGGCATAGTCGTTGTGCATGTTGGCGGCCATGGGCCCCGGCCGGTACAGGGCAACCAGCGCGGCAACGTCTTCGAAGCCAGTGGGGGCCATCGAGCGCATCAATGCCCGCATTGGGCCGGACTCGAGTTGGAATACACCAATGGTGTTGCCGGCCCGCAGAAGGTCATAGGTCTTCTCGTCGCTGAGATCGACGTGGTCGATGTCTTCGATGACACCGTGGACCTGCTCGATCATGGCCAGCGAATCGGAGATGACGTCGAGATTTCGCAGCCCGAGGAAGTCCATTTTGAGCAGCCCGAGATCTTCGACCCCGTGCATCTCGTACTGGGTCACGACCGGCGACTCTTCGAGCGGCTTGCCTGCTTCAGGCTTGCGCTGAATCGGGAGATACTCGGTGAGGGGATCCTTGGTAATCACCACCGCCGCGGCATGGATGCCGTCGGAACGACGAAGACCTTCCAGCCCCCTGGCAACCTCGATGACCTTGGCGACATCTTCTTCGGTGTCGACCATTGTTCGAAGTTCGGTCGCCATCTTGTAGCCGTCGGCGTACTTCTCTGATTCCTCAAAGCAGTACTTCAGAGGTGTGTCGCGGCCCATGATCAACGGCGGCATGGCCTTGGCGATCTTGTCGCCAACGGCATACGGGTAGCCCAGCACTCGTGCCGCATCTCGCACCGCGGCCCGGGCTTTGATCTGGCTGAACGTCACGATCTGGGCAACGTGGTCCCGACCGTACTTCTCGGCGCAGTAGCGGATCATTTGATCTCGGTAGCGAGAGTCGAAGTCCATGTCGATGTCTGGCATGGAGATACGGCTTGGGTTGAGGAACCGCTCGAACAGCAAGTCGTACTTGATGGGATCGAGGTCGGTGATCCACAACGTGTAGGCAACAGCACATCCAGCAGCCGAACCACGGCCAGGGCCGACCCGAATGCCGACGTCACGGGCATATCGGATCATGTCCCAGGTGATCAGGAAGTACGAGCTGAAGCCCATGTTCTTGATGACGTCGAGCTCGAAAACGAGGCGGTCGATCGCCTCATCGCTCAACTTCTCCCCCCAGCGCTTCTTGGCGCCTTCCATGGTGAGATGGCGGAGATAGTCATCTGCACCCTCGAACCCTTCGGGAATCGGGAAGTCCGGAAGCTGGGGCGCCCCGAACTCGATCTCGACGTTGGCCCGCTCCGCGATCCACAGCGAGTTGTCGCACGCTTCTGGAAGCTCAGACCAGTCGCGCCGCATTTCTGCCGCGCTCTTCAGATAATGCTGATTGCCGCTGAATTTAAATCGATCGGGATCGCTCATCAGCGAACCGGTCTGCACACAGAGCAGAGCGTCGTGAGAGTCGTGATCGTGCTGTTCGGTGTAGTGCGAATCGTTGGTGACGAGCAGCGGCGCCTTAATCTTGCGGGCGATCTCGATCAACTGAGGATTCGTTTGTCGTTGCTCGGGGATTCCGTGGTCCTGAAGCTCGACGAACAGGTTGTCGCGCCCGAAGATGTCTTGCATCCTCGCCGCCTTCTCGAGCGCCGCCCTCTCGTTGCCGTTCATAAGCGACTGCAGCACGTGGCCGCCGAGGCATCCGGTCGTTGCGATCACGCCTTCGGAATGGTCAGACAACACTTCCCAGTCGACCCGCGGCTTGAAGTAGTACCCCTCCATGAAGGCCCTGGAGGCCAGCTGAATCAGGTTGCGGTAACCCGTGTTGTTCTCCGCAAGCGCGATCATGTGGTAGTAGAGCTTCTTGCCGCCATCGGTCGAACCGCCAGAGTCGTCGAGCTTCCCGCGACGACTTGGGCGCTCTTCCCGGGACTCATCCGCCTGATAGAGCTCAGTGCCGATAATCGGGTTGATGCCGTGGTCACGACACGCTCGATAGAAGTCGAGCACGCCATACATGTTGCCGTGGTCAGTGATTCCCAGACCAGGCATGCCATCGGCTGCTGCCTTGGCCACGAGTTCGTCAAGCCTCGACGCACCGTCGAGCATCGAATACTCGGTGTGCACATGCAGATGGACGAACGACGACCCCACGTACCCGCTCCTCAATTGGTCCGGCGAACTAAAAACCCAGGACTGGCCACTTGAGGCACATGTTGTCCACAGCCCCCGTCCACAGTCTGTGGAGAATCACACCCGTGTGATTCGCCCCGAATGCATCGTACCAAAGCAGTGGTGACAACCTCGCCGTACGGACGCTCCGTCTCTCACTGACGGGCAAACAGCAACGCGACGCTCTCGAACTGCGCGAGCAACTGCGCTACGCAATGCCCGTTCGGAACACGAACTCTGGTCCCTCGCTGAATCCGACCATCAAACCGCCGCGGTCCAAATCTGTGCGAAGACGACCGACCCAGTAGTCATAGCCCGCTTGATCAGGCGAACGCCCGAGCACGTTTCGGTAAACCAGGTCAACGAAATCTCGATCGCTGAGGCTGCCATAGTTGTGGCGGAACTCAGTCGAGCTGACAAAGTGCTCGGCGATGGCAGCGAGCGACACGCCCCGGTCACGCTGACCAACCCAATACTGCAGACCGGCCGAGTCGCTCTCGCGACGGAAGAATGCTGCGTACAGGCGCCGGACACCGCCAACGTTTGCCGAATCCTGGCACGTGGAGCCTTCGGTCGCTGGTGTGACGATGGGCGACGCCGGTGACGACGACAGTGTCGGGAGGGATGTGTCCAACCGACGGAACTGCACCGTAATCCAGAGCCGTCCGCTGCGATCACAGGTTGCACCTGCACCCGCGAAGGTCAAGTTCGGATCGACGATCAAGTGTCGATGACCAGGAGAGCGCATGAAGGCATCGGTAATCTGGCCGCTGTTGCCCCCGTAGCCGACAATCTCCGCTCGGCCGTCACTCGAGTGCGCCAATGTGTTTGAACTGCCCATCTGGTCGCTCCACGAGCGAGAGGCAGACGTCAGGTCGGGTTGGACAGAGACGGGTCCGACGCCGCGAGCGGCACGTTCTGCATTGATTTGCAGAATGAACTGCTGCTCGATCACCGACTCCAGATCGGCACCCACCGCGCCAGCCGGTGAAGACTGGCTCAACACACCGACCAGACCAGTGACCGTCGCAAGGCAGGCCGCAAGAGCGCGGCGCAGGCCAGAAGTGGAATGATGTTTCGTCGCCCGTCGAGGTGAGCGGCAACCAAGTGCAGCGGCTGTCACAGGTTCGTCATGTTAGCGATTGTGCCCGGTGACACCAATTCAGGGGATGCCCGCAGCGTCGTATCCTTCTGCAGTTTCCACTGTTTCAGCCATATCGGGTGGAAAGAAAAAATCTTTCCAAACAAGCGTTGCCGGCGAAAAGCCTCGCACCAACCTCTGTGTGTGTCAGTTTGGTGACTGATTGTCACCGTCGCCAACTCCCAATCGGGCCAGATTCAGCCGGCGGGTTTTTCGAACTTGTCGAGAAACTCGGCCATTGCCCAGCCCCATCCAATGATGAAGGACTCAGCCTGCAGGTCGTTGAATGCGTCCTGTGCGGGAGTCGCCTTCAGGGTCTCGTGATCAAACAACAGTTGGTCAGATCCACCCGAGGCGATCATGGCTCGATCGTCGAAGGAGGCTGCGCCGAACCGCTTGGACAAACGTCGACCCCAGGCACGCTCTTCGCCATTGGGGCGGACCTCAGGCCAAGGCCTGCAGTCCGTGAGATCAGCAAGAGCCTCAAAGGCGCCTGCATCCTGCATCCGCATCGAGACAATCACGTCTTCATCGGGAAAGGCCATCAACGCCTTGTGGAACTGATCGTGCATGAGACCGCGCAGAATCGACGAACGATTCCGCACTCGGCCCACACAACCGACGCCGATGACAAGCGATGGCGTGCCGCCGATGCGCTCCAAGGTGCTGAAGACGAATCCTCGAAGCTTGTTCTTGTCGAAGGCTTCGGAAACAAGCACCCACTCTTCAGCCTGCTTGGAAAGCATGCCTGCTTCCCACCCAGCAGTCGCGGCGCTGAGATCGGCCATATCCGCCAACTCGGCGTCACCAAGCGCTGTGCAGTCCCTCGTGATCACCTCAATTGCCATATCGGCGATCCCCCTAGATACGCAGACTCGAACGACTAGTTTTCCCGAGCTAGAGCCATGACGCAAATTGGCGAACAGACCGGGTCCGTTCGAGCGTCGCTGTCGCGAAGATCGAGAGGGACAATGAACACAACTGCACGCCGCATCGCGGCGAGCCACTGGCGCTAGAGATACGTGCCGCCGCCGGGCTGTGGAGGTTGGCCACCAGCGGGGAGCTGCTGAGCTTGCTTGATTTGCTCAAGTTGCTGCTGGGCCGCCATCTGCTGGGCAAAGAGGGTGGCCTGAATCCCGTGAAACAGCCCCTCCAACCAGCCAACGAGCTGGGCCTGGGCGATCTGAAGCTCAGATTCACTCGGCACATCGTCATCGCCGAATGGCGTCGTCAACGAGGCGAGCTCTTCCTGAAGGTCCGGAGACAACGCCTCAGAAAGCTGAGCGATCGATGTGTCGTAGATCTCCCGGAGCCGGTTTCGGCCGCCCTCATCAAGGTCGGTAGCCCGAACCTCTTCGAGCAATTGCTTGATCATGGCCCCGATTCGCATCACCTTCGCAGGCTCGGACACCGCACCTCGGGGCGTATCGACGACAGACTGGTCCTCGCCTGGATCGACAATCTCGGAGGCCTGAACCGTTTCGGCCGGGCCGGGTGCAGCCTGGGGTGACTGACCGTCTGGGACTTGAGACTCGGATGCGGGGGTATCGGTCATGGGTGACTCTTTCTTCTTGGAACTCGGGGCGTCGCAGCGAGGCGCTAGCTCGCTGTCGCCGCCAACAGTGGGACGTACATCTCGGCGCTCGTCAACGAGCCGTGACGGCCGATCAATTCAAAGGGCCCACCGTCGGCGGGATCTTCGAACGCAATCGGTTCAAAGGGCAACAGGGCAACATCACCGAGCCTTCGCCGGGCCTCATCGGAGACGTGACTGCCGAACCAGGCCTCATCGATCATCTGCTCGATCGACACGACCCAGGCCACCGAGCCGTGCATGTCAGACGCAGCATGCAACAGTTCGTCGTTGGCACCGCTGCGTGCGTGGAGCCACCGAAATCGCCCCTCACCGGAGAGTCGATCGATCATCGGCTCCAGCTGGCTATCGATGGGGATCGCCCCTTGTGTGCAATCGACCTGACCGTGATCTGCGGTGACGATCAGTTCGGTGCCCGTTGGGAGCGCGTCCAACAGGTCGCCAACAAGACGGTCAGAGAATGCCACCTCGGCGTCGAACTCGCTTCCGAGGCCGTATTCGTGGGACACCTTGTCGATGCCGTCGTAGTACGCATAGACGAACGGCTCGCCTGAACGAATGAGTCTCGCCGTTTCGTGCACCAGCAACGCGGTCGTTCGGTAGCCGCTCAATCGAGCACCACGCAGATGTGCAGTGGAGAAGCCCGTCGTTCGGAATTCTGCTTTCGAAACCATGGCGACAGACTGACCGAGAAACGGCTCATACGGCTGGGCGAGATCGGGCGGACATGACTTGCGAGCATCGCCACGCTCGTCGGTTCCCCAACGCAGACAGTTGATCACCATGCCGTCGAGCAGCATCCGGTAGCCAACAATCCCGTGCTCACCTGGAGTCAGACCTGTCGTGATCGAGGTCAGCGCAACTGCCGTTGTCGAAGGAGCAACCGTCGTGATCTTGTTGCCGCTGAACTGTTTGAGCGCAGGAGCGATTTCCCAGCGCTCGACAAGCTGATCCCAGCCGAGACCGTCGAGCACAAGAAGCACACGCGGGTGACCCCCCGACAGCTCGATCGGTAGCTGGCTCGACCGAGGACGAGTTGCTCCAACCGAAAGAAGTTGCGGCATCAAATCACTGACGCATCCGCGGCCGTAGGCCGGAATCACAGGATCGGGGAATGGCTGGGCACCCATGGAACGACGAGGATAGGCCCGAACCGGTGACCAGATGGTCAAATGTTGTGGGTTAGGGTGCGACCGTGAAGGTTTCGACCCGAGGCGACTACGCAAGTCGCGCCCTCCTCTCGCTTGCTCTGCATGCCGATGGCGACGATTCCAGCCCGGAAGGTCGACGCGGCAGGCCGACGCCGGTTCGCGATATCGCCGAGCGAACCGGTCTTCCACAGCCCTATCTCGAGCAGATCCTGCTTGCCTTGAAGGGAGCCGGACTCGTCCGCTCCAAACGTGGCGTCGGCGGCGGCTACATCCTGGCCCGTGACCCACAAGAGATCACCGTTGCCGAGATCATCCGTGCCGTTGACGGCCCAATATCGCTTGGCGACTTCGGAGACCCGCACACCAATGGCTCGTGCGATCACGAAGGTCAATGCGTGTTGTTGTCGATCTGGAAGAACGTCGGCGATGAAATGCGCCGCCTCCTCGGCGCCTTCACACTCGCGCAAATCGTCCTCATGGCCCAGGGCGAGTCCGCGTGGCCTGAGCCACTCGACATCAACTGACGGCTCGCGGAGATGGAACTCGCACACGCCATCAGGCGCCGACGCATGACTCGTGCGCTTTCCCCAGCACCTCTCGACTCAAAACGCCTCGATGGCCTCCTGGATCTTGCGAGACGGGGGCCCTCCGCCGGCAACACTCAGGCGACGGCGTTTGTCGTCCTCGACCGTCCCGAGCTCGTCGCCAGCTATTGGGACATTACGCTCCCGGAACCTCGCCGTTCGTCATTCCGCTGGCAGGACCTGCTCACCGCACCTGCGCTCGTGCTCGTAACCACCCGGCCCGGAGCGTACGTCGAACGCTACGCAGAGTCGGACAAAGCAAGGCCCGGTCTGGGAGACACGACTGAAGAGTGGCCCGTACCGTTTTGGTGGGTCGATGCCGGATCCATTGTTCAGAACCTCTTGCTCTGTTGCGTCGACGAGGGTCTCGGAGCCTGCCTGTTTGGCGTCTTCCAGCACGAAGATGCCATCAAACGACGGTTCGAAATCCCGCCTGACGAACGCATCGTGGCGGCTATTGCTCTTGGGGAACCGCTCCCCGACGAGCCGGGACGCTCGGCGGCCAGACCCCGGCCCGATTTGGAGTCGGTTATTCGTCGTCCGCAGCGTTGAGGACAACCGCTCGCAAGCGGTCGATCACTTCGACGAGATCGGTAGGCAGCTCTGACTCGAACACGACGAGCTCGTCTGAACCAGGGTGGATGAAGCCGAGTGTCTCGGCATGAAGGAACGGACGACCGAGCTCATGGAAGGCTCCAGTCTTCGACCCGTACCGAGCGTCTCCGGCAACCGGATGCCCAATCGCTTCAAGGTGAGCCCGAATCTGATGCGTTCTGCCTGTTTCCAGGCGGCAGTGCAGCAGTGATGCTGCGGTGTCCTCGTCGTTGACATCTTTGTATTCGAAGCGTTCGAGCACGTCGTAGCGCGTGCGCGCCTCACGACCCCCGACAACGACAGCCTGGCGGGTGGCATCGCGGGGTGAGCGCCCGAGCGGGCCGTCGATGAGGCCCTCACTCGATCCGACGAGGCCATCAACGAGAGCTACATATCGACGCATCACGGTTCGATCGGCGAGTTGCTCGCTGAGCGACGTGAATGCACGAGCTGAACGAGCGACCATCAAGAGTCCAGACGTGCCCTTGTCGAGCCGATGCACGATCCCGGGGCGCACCGGGTCATCGCCGAGACCAACCACCTCGGGGAACTGTGCGAGCAGACCGTTGACAATCGTCCCCGTTGTCACGCCCGCTCCTGGATGCACGACGTGGAGCGGCGACTTATTGATCACGATGACGTCGTCGTCGACGTGCACGATCTCGAGTTCCACCGACGGATCAGGCAGGGGCCCACCTTCGGCCTCCGGCCGATCAATTTCGATGATTGCTCCCAGCTCAACCTTGACGGCGGGCTTTGCGGGCACGACACCGTCGATACGCACGCCACCGGCCTCGATCAGTTCGTGAACAATCCGGCGGCTGAGTTCGGTCAACATCGAAACAACGCGATCCACCCGTTCGCCAACCAAAGCTTCCGGGACTTCATGGTGTTCGGTTGAGGTCACTCGTCGTTCCTCGCGTTGGTTGGCCCTTTTCGAGAGAGCAAGAACTGACTGGCGAAGAGCAAGATGACGCCACCAACGATTGCTGCGTCCGCGATATTGAAGATCGGGTAGAACTGAAAGTCGATGAAATCGACCACACCTCCCGAGAGAAATCCCTCGTCGGCCCGGAAGATCCGGTCGACAAGGTTGCCGATCGCTCCCCCGGTGATGACCCCCAAGAGCGTGGTGTGCAGACGGTTGTCTGAACTGCGAGCGAGCCACAACAGGTAGCCCGACATCACCAGCGCAAGGACCGCAATGAACGGCCCGAGACCCTCGCCAGTGCTGAACGATGCGCCGGTGTTGAAATGGAGGTGAAATCGCAATGATCCTGCGACGTCGATACACGTCTGTGGAGTGCAGGGTCCCGTTTCGAGACGCGACACCGCCCAAATCTTGGTTGCCTGGTCGATGACGAGCACGACCAGGGCGACAACCACCGCGAGCCGCAAGGCGGCGCTCGGTGAATGCTCAGTTTGCGATCCGGTCACGACGATGCTCTCGTTCAGAGCATCGTCGTCCCCGACCTCTTCAGGCACAGAGTCTTCACAAAGAGCGTCGTCGCTCAGGACACGCTCACTCAGAACATTGCCGTCTGCGCCGCAACGGTCTTCGCAGCCATTGGCAGTGCTTCGAGTCGATCCTTGGGAATGAACTCACCGCTGATGATGCAGATTCCGTAGGTACCTGCCTCCATCCGCAGAAGCGCGGCATCGATTTCGTCGACCTTCTCTCGAGCTTTCGCAGAGAGGGCAAGGTCTCGATCTCGCTCTACAGCAAGGGTGTCGCCCTCACCGGATTCTTCGTCGAACTGCACATCGCCGGGCTCTCGGTCGGCCATGAGCGCAGCCGCTTCGGCTGCCAGCGAGGCAGCCGAATTGGTGTAGCCCTCTCGCTCTTGGAGCAGCACCTTCTTTTGAGATGCGAGCCATTTCTTGTCTTCGAGATATTTGGGCAACTTCTTCTTTGCTTTCGGGGGGTCAGGGGTTGTTGCCGCAGACTTCTTCACGGGAGTCTTTTTCGTCGTCTTCGTAGCGGCGGGCGCTTTTTTGGCTGGCGCCTTCTTCGTCGCTGCTTTTTTGGCCGGTGCCTTCTTGGCACTGGCCTTCGACGTCGCCTTCGCGGCTTTTGTCGACTTTTTCGCCGTAACTTTCTTTGATGACGGAGCTTTCGCCGCCTTCACTGCACTCTTTTTGGCTACTGCCTTCTTTGTCGGCTTTTTGGATGACCCCGACGACGATGATTTGGAGGCGCGTGCTGCGGGCATTGGCGCTCCTTTCAGACTCAAGTGGCGCCGTAGTGTAGGTCGGGATGCTCAGTAGGCCAACGATCCCTCCAGTTTTCCCAGGCCACAAACTCGACATGCCCCCAAGCTTGGGCTCGATACGATGCGGGGATGAGCGACGCTGGGCCCTACCCCGAGGTACCGACACGCCCCGACTTCCCCGCAATCGAGCAGAAGATTCTGCAGCGGTGGCGGGACGAGGGAACATTCTCAGACTCGATTGAGCAGCGGCCTCTCGACGATGAATTCGTGTTCTACGACGGGCCCCCATTTGCGAACGGACTTCCCCACCACGGCCACCTCCTGACCGGTTACGTCAAAGACGTCGTGCCCCGCTACCAGACGATGCGGGGCCGCCGCGTTGACCGTCGCTTTGGCTGGGATTGCCACGGTCTCCCCGCGGAGATGGAAGCGGAGAAACAGCTCGGAGTTTCCGGTCGCGTCGCAATCAACGAGTTCGGGATTCAGGAATTCAACGACTTCTGCCGCACGTCGGTCATGAAATACACCGAGGAGTGGCAGGACACCGTCGAACGTCAGGCCCGCTGGGTCGACTTCGAAAACGACTACAAGACCATGGATCGCGACTACATGGAGTCGGTGATCTGGGCCTTCAAGCAGCTCTACGACAAAGGCCTCATTTACGAGGCGTACCGGGTCATGCCTTACAGCTGGGGTGCAGAAACGCCCCTGTCCAACTTCGAGATCCGCCTTGACGATGCAACTCGGCCTCGCCAGGACCCGGCTGTCACGGTTGCCTTCGATCTCGATCCGATCAACGGCGATCCGGGACCGCTTCGTATTCTCGCGTGGACAACAACTCCTTGGACGCTGCCTTCGAATCTGGCGCTCGCAGTCGGACCCGACATCAGTTACGACATCGTGCCAACCGATGAGGGTTTGGTCGTCGTCGGCACCGACGCCCGAGAGAAGTACAACCCTCAACTCGGCGAGGCAGCACCTGTCGCCCAGGTGACCGGCGCCGATCTTGTCGGACGCACCTACCAGCCACTTCTCCCCTACTTCGCGGAGCGGCTCGAAGGATCAGACGCGAGCGAACCGGCCTTCCGCGTCCTCAGCGCCGACTTTGTCGATACCACCGAGGGCACCGGCGTGGTGCACATGGCTCCGGGCTTCGGTGAAGACGACCAGCGGATCTGCGAAGACAACGGCATCAGCATCGGCAGGGCCGTTCCAGTCGACGATCAAGGTCGTTTCACCGACGATGTTCCGGAATGGGCCGGCCTCAACGTCTTCGACGCCAATCCCCTGATCATCACGCATCTCAAAGATGCCGGCCGCGTCATCCGCCACGACACCTACGACCACAATTATCCGCACTGTTGGCGGACTGACACGCCGATCATCTACAAGGCGATCTCGTCGTGGTACGTCGAGGTCACCAAGATCCGCGATCGACTCATCGAAATCAACCAGGACATCAACTGGGTTCCCGACCACGTGCGGGACGGCCGGTTTGGCATGTGGCTTGCCGGCGCACGCGATTGGTCGATCAGCCGCAACCGTTTCTGGGGATCCCCGATCCCGATCTGGCGGAGCGATAATCCGGACTTTCCGCGCATCGACGTCTACGGAAGCCTCGACGAACTCGAAGCCGACTTTGGGGTCCGACCAACGGACCTTCACCGGCCCGTCATCGACACGCTGACGCGTCCCAATCCTGATGATCCTTCTGGAAAGTCCACGATGCGTCGGGTCGACGAAGTACTGGACTGCTGGTTCGACTCCGGCTCGATGCCCTTCGCCCAGGTGCACTATCCGTTCGAGAACAAAGAGTGGTTCGACGAGCACTTCCCGGCCGACTTCATC
>CALHCB010000002.1 GCA_937930695.1 uncultured Acidimicrobiales bacterium
TGAGCGGAGCGAACGACGTGGGCCCGGTGGGGATCGAACCCACGACCGAAGGATTATGAGTCCTCTGCTCTAACCGACTGAGCTACAGGCCCGAGTGCCACACGGTAACGGCTCGGCTGGTTTGTCGGTGATCAATCCCGGCGCGAGAACAAGCCAGGGATCATGAGCCGCCGTTGCTTGGGCTCGCGAGGAACGAACGTCGGATTCGCGGCTCGCTGCGCCCCTTGAAGATCGAAAATTTGCCGCGTTGGTGGCTTCGGGTCCTCGAGTGCCTTGGCGTATTCGGACTCAAGATGTTCGACACGAGACCGGATGGTGCTTGCAGTCCAGAGGCTTGGATCGGTCTCAAGGACGGTGATCTGATCGACGGTCTCGCGAGCCTTGCGTTGGACTTCGGCCATCTGTGTCGTGAGGAGAGCAGAGGCGATCGGAGGAGTGTGGTGTTCGCGGACGTCACACGAAGTCGACGCCCAGACAGCAGGTTCGAGCTCGCTGACAACGTGCTTGAGATCGTTGATCAACGCCCATACCGAGAGATCATGTTCTGTTGCTTTGGGCACTTGCCAACTCCTTCTTCGGCTGTCTCCACCGTCGCCAGAATCCAGTGTGGCACGATCCCCGTCTGGCGATCACCTCGCGATCCACATAGATTCCCACCATGAGCGATCGACGACCACTCGGTGGAGTTCGAATCTTAGAGGTTGCGAACTGGATTGCCGCCCCGTGCGCAGGGGCATGGATGGCGGACATGGGGGCGGACGTCATCAAGGTCGAGGCCCTCGATGGTGACTCGATGCGCGGCATGCTGCGTCAAGCGATTCAACCACAAGCCCCCCGAATCGATCATCCGTTCCAGCAGACCAACAGAGGGAAGCGAAGCCTTGCCATCGATCTTCGGTCAGCAGAAGGGCAGGCTGTCGTCCATCGGCTGCTGAAAGACGTCGACGTGATGACGACGAATCTGCTTCCTGACCGGCTTGCTCGGTTCGGCCTCGATGAGGCAACGGTGCGGTCCCACAACGACCAGGTGATCTTGGCCGAGGTGTCTGCGCTTGGTCGATCCGGGCCAGAGGCGGACCGAACCGGGTTCGACATGACGGCATTCTTCGCCCGAGGTGGAGCGATGAGCGCTATGGCGTCGCCGGAGAGCGGTCCAGCGCGCTTTCGCCCGGGCCAAGGTGATCACATGACGAGCATGAACTTGCTTGCGGCGGTTCTTGCTGCACTTCGGGTGCGGGATCAGACCGGCGAGGGGCAAACCGTTGACGTTTCGCTCCTGGGCACCTCTGTTTGGGCGATGGGCTCTGATCTTGCTGCGACGATGGTGGATCACCAGACACCCGAGGAGATCTCTCGATCGGCACCTCCGAATCCCTTGATCAACGTGTATCGCTGTCGAGACGGACGATGGATCAACATTGTGCTGGCGTTCCCCGCCAGCTGGATCGCGATTTGCGAAGCTGTTGGTCGTCCCGAATGGATCGAGGATGCGAGGTTCGCGACCATCGAGGATCGGGTCGAGAACAGCGGACAACTCGTGGCCGAACTCGACCGTGTGTTCGCTGAGCGTTCTATGCCCGAGTGGGCGGCGTTGTTCGATGCTCATGGGATCACGTGGGAGAAGGTCGCCTCGCTCGGTGAGGTCGTCGATGACTCCCAACTTCGCCGGAACAACGCATTCGCCAAGATCGAGCATCCCGATGGCACCTTCGAAACCCTCAGCACGCCGTTCAACATCCAGGGTGCTGACGTTGATGTTCGGGGTCCTGCGCCAGAGATCGGCGCCGACACGGTGGCTGTGCTCGAAGAGGCTGGATTCAGCGTCGGAGAGATCGACACACTCCTCGGCTCCGGCACGATCACGAACGGTGCGTCCTAAGCTGCACCCATGCTCGCAGTAGGTGACTCCGTCGAGGAGTTCGAGCTGCAGGACCAGAACGGCAACCTCGTCACCTTGACGCAGCTGCTCGAAACAGGTCCCGCAGTTCTGTACTTCTACATCAAAGCCAAGACCCCTGGTTGAACGCTTGAATCCAAGCACTTCCGTGATCTGGCGTCAGAGTTCGAGGAACTCGGGGCGTCGATCGTAGGGGTGAGCGCTGACCAGGTTGGTCGGCAACGAGAATTCGACGAAGAGAACCAACTCAACTTCCCGCTGCTCTCCGATGCGAAGAAGACGGTGGCTCGCCAGTTCGGCGTGAAGCGAGCTGGGCCGCTACCAACCAAGCGAGCAACGTTCGTCGTAGGAACAGATCGTCGCGTTCTCGCCGCGATCACGAGCGAGACCAACATGAATGCACATGCCGATGAAGCGTTGGCGGCACTCCGGTCTCGATAGCTCGCTCTTCGGGTTTGTCAGACTCGTTGGCTCTCGACGAGCCAGCCTCGGCGTCGGGCTCGAAGTTCATCAAGGGTTTCTCGATAGATCGCATCTGCAGCTCGGCTGATGCGACTGTCGAGCGGCGGGCGAGGTTTGGGTTCTGGCAATGCAACGCGACCCAGCCGAAAGAGTGGTGAGACTTCGCCGGACCGCTTGGTGACTTCGTAGCGTCCGGTCAGAGGTGTATCGAGCTGAAGTGAGCGAGAAAGCCCGTCGAGCGTGGCGACTCGTCGACGAGTTAAATCGTCATAGGTAATGACAAAGAGTCGCTCGGATTCACCGACCAGCTCCGCAGTCCTACGAAGCCGACCGAGGTGGGAGTGATACGCCCGCAGCGCAGAGACCGCAACGGCCTCCTCGCCAGCTCCATCACGAAGCCGTGGCAGCGTTTCCTCTGGTCGACGCACCATGAGCACGACTCGCACTCGTTCACATGTGAGGAGCGACGGATCGATCTCGGCTTCCACCGTTGTCGCCGCGAGCCACGTTGGCTGGGTCGAGGAACGTCCGGTCCGTACTGCGGTGACGGTTGCCCGTCGTCCCAGGTCAACGGGGCAGCAGACGGTTTGTGACTCGTGGTCGTCGGCAACCGGCCAAATCTCTGGCTTCTCGCTGAGGACATGACGGAGCAAGTTCGCACCCGCCCAGGGGTGGCCGACCACCAACAAGATCGGTGTGTCGATCGTTGGCCCGCCGCCTGAGACCTTCTGGAAGACAGGTGCAGCAGCTGCTGCGAACTGTCGCTCCAGTCGATGCCGAAGCGGTCGGGAGACAAATCCATTGGTCCCCATACCCCAAAGGGTGGCAAGCGCGGAAGGAGCGGGGAAGAGGTCAAATGGCCCGACGGGGGGTCGGAGGACCTATGAGAGCGTCCATGGACGAAGGGGCGGGTCAACCAGCGACTTTGGCGATGCCTTCGATGAGTTCGTCGATTTCTGAATCGGTGATGACGAGCGGCGGACACACGATGAGCGCGTCGCCGACCCCACGGACAACCAAGCCCATGCCGTACATCTTGTCTCGCAGCGGGATTGAGTCGCGGCCGACGTCAGCGGCCCACATTCCGCCGATTCCGCGGAACTCTTTGACGATGCCGTCGGACTTGAGCGCGCCCAAACCATCGGTGAAACGTGCGCCGATGTGGTTTGCTCGTTCGACGAGACCTTCTTCTTCAATCAGGTCGATGTTGGCGATACCTGCCGCACACGAGGCAGGGTGCCCGCTGTAGGTGTAGCCAGTGCGAAGGATGAGGTCTGGATCTTCGAGCTCGTTGGCGACGTCGCGACTGATAATGACACCAGACAACGGCAGGTAACCGGACGAGGCACCCTTTGCGAAGGTCATGAGGTCTGGGGTCACGCCAAAGGTTTGGGCCCCGAACCACGAGCCAGTTCGACCGAAACCGCAGATGACCTCGTCGAAGATCAAGAGTGCGTTGTGCTGATCGCACAGGCGACGCATGCCTTCGAGATAGCCCTCGACGGGTGGGTGGACGCCGCCAGCGCCCTGGACGGGCTCACTGACGACCGCGGCAACTCGATCGCCGTGCTCGGCGAACAAGGTGGCCATGGCCTCGAGGTCGTCACCGGGGACTTCCATGAAGTGGGGAACGAGATCGCCCCAGCCGTCTCTGTTCGCCTCGATGCCCTGCGCGGTGGTTCCACCAAAGTTGGTGCCGTGGTAGCCGTGGGTGCGGCGGATGATGATCTGGCGAGATCCATCGCTGCGTCGTTGCTGTACGAGTCGAGCGATTTTGAGCGCGGTGTCGATGGCTTCAGACCCGGAACATCCAAGGAAGACACGTCCATCAGGATGCGGTGACTTCGCTGCGATTTTGTCGGCAACTTCGATCGCCGCGTCGTTGGTGAACGGGTCGAACGTGTTGTACGTGGCGAGCTGGTTCATCTGCGTGGTGATCGCATCGATGATCTGACGGCGACCGTGGCCTACCTGGCAATACCAGAGACTGGCCATGCCATCGACGTATCGCTTGCCGGTGTCATCAAACAGAAGCGAGCCTTCGGCTCGCACGATGTTGATGAACTCCGATTCGGGTTTCGATGCCTTCGAGAAGGGGTGGAGGAGTGCGCTGGTTGCCTTCGCGGTCGCAGTAGCCATGAGGGAACGTTAGCCACCAAACGAACTGGCGTCAGGTTGTTCCTACGCTTCGGGAGCATCTGCTCCATCGGAGTTCGGTGAGCTCGCCATGAGCGCGACGAATGCGATGCCCGTGAGGGGATAGAGAAACAACACGGCCATGGAGACCAAGACTGCGAGGTGGAACAACCACGCAACGGTGATCCACGCTGGTGCAAGGAGTCTTCGACCAAACGGGATCAGCGCCAGTGGGGCCCCGAGTTCGATGGCCAACGAGCCGAAGACCGCGGGTCGGAACAGCCAATGTTGGTCGACGAGCACTGCAGCAACCGGGGATGACGGGTCGCCGAGCAGCTCTTTGCGAAGGTTGTCATGGGCCACCAGCAGCCTGAGTGTCTCGCCGTCCAACCAGGCTTCTCCGCCGAATCGCAGCTTCGCTACACCGGCGACGAAGTAGGTGGCAACTGTTGTTGCCCCGAGGGCGCGGATCATCCAGCGATCGAGATCGGGCCGGGACAGATTTGCGGCCGGTGTAAGCGCGGCCACGACCAAAAGATGAATCGCAGGAAGGTTCTCGGTATGGAGCACCTGTCCCCAGCCATTGCCATGCGTGGTCAACACAAGAAATCCGAGGGAGGCGAGCCCGATCGGCGCCGGATGAAGATTGCGAAGCACGGCGTAGCTCGCGGTACCAACGGTCATCAAGACGAGCGCAACGACCATCGATTCGTCGATGGACGCATCGAACCAACTGAGTGGCCCGACCGGCGACGATCGCCGGTCAGGAAGATCGGTGAGCGCCATCCAGTGGCTGGTGCGCACAACCGTCCAAAGCACCACATAGCCAAGGATCAATCGTCGAATGCCATCAGGCCTAGAGACAGCCGCTGCGGCGCTCGCGATCACGGAAGGACCGGGCATCGGGCATGTTCGGTTCGGTCGATGGGTGCACGTTCTGCAGTGAGACTCAGAACGACATCGTGAATCTCTGTCACGACAACAACGTCGACGATGCCCCCGACCACGCCCTCGGACGCATCCCTGCGGAGTCGTCCGGCGATCTCCTCGCAGAGCAGGTGGGCTGTGCCGTCGACCGTGGATCGTTCGACAACGGCCGCAGCTTGGATGATCTCTGATGTGCCCGCGATCTTCTGTGGATCGAGGATGGTCTCGTTTCCGTCGCGATCGACTCCGTATGCCGTTTGGATCGATGTCACGGCGGGGCGTTGCTGGGTGAACATGGGGTAGTTCGACAGCGGGAATCCGTCGCTCTGTGGAGACCGAGCGAGTGGCCACAACACCGCGGCAAGGGCGATTGCGGCAACGACTGGTCCGCGAGAGTTCCCCACCTGGGAGACCGTAACTGCCAGCTGGTCGGTACGGTCGCCTCGTGAGCCGGAGAGGGACAATTAAGCGAGTGGCGATGGGGCTCCTCAGTTGGGTTGTCACTGCAGGGCTTCTGCGAGCCGTCGTGCTGCAACCAGAACGTTGTGGCGACGTCACATTCGAGGAGACTCAGGCCGCGGCAACGCTGGCTGTGAACTGGTTGCAGAACAACCAGAATCCGAACGGCAGTTGGCTCTATCGCTATGACCGAGCCGAGCAAGAAGATCTCGGCGGCTACAACAACGTCCGGCATGTCGGCGCCATCGAGGCGTTGGAGAAAGCTGCGTCTGCCGGCATCGACGGAGCCTCGGAGACATCGCTCGGTGGTATTCGCTGGGCCGAACGTCGTCTCGTCGACGTGGAAAACGGCATTGCATTTGCAGATTCATCAACACGAGCGTCCGCCGGGGGAGCGGCGTTGTTGGTTGCGGGTCTGGCCGAGCGGCGAGATCGCACGGGCGACCCCGAGTTCGACGAACTGATGATTGAGCTCGGCAACTTCATGGTCGGAACCGTCCAGCCAAACGGATCTGTCCTTGGCCAGTACGACCTTGTCGCCGATGAGGTGGTGCCGCAGAGCTGGTCGAAGTTCTACACCGGAGAAGTGTTTTGGGCATTGGCCCGCCTCCACATGCTCTTCCCAGCGGAGGGATTCGACGAGCCAACACTGCGCATTGCGGCCTACCTACCTCAGCGCGACGACGTCGAGGATTGGTGGCCGACCATTCCTGATCACTGGTCGGCCTACGGGTTCGCAACGATGGCGAACTGGCCTGATCCACCTGATCTGAACGATGCACAGGTGGGCTGGATCTCCGAACAGATCGAACTCCAGAGCCTGCAGATTCGCTATGAGTCCCAACGAACCGATTCGTGGTGGACCTACGTGACTCGTGGAAGGCCGACGCTGGGCGCTGGTCTTGGCACCCTTGGCGAGGCTCTCAACCAGTGGTGGATCGTCGCCGGGACCGATGATCGGTTGGCGGAGTTCCGTCCGACCATTGCCGAGCGCGGTCGATGTGTCGCTGGGGTCCTCGTTGAACGACAAGCTGACGACGGGGCTTGGTACCAATTCGACGTCACACAGATTGATGATCAACAGCACACGCTGTCGGCGTTGATCTTCAGTCAGCCCCTCATTGCGGCCGGAGAATCGCCATGAATCTTGGAATCGCAGTGCTCGCATTCGTCGCCGCAATGGCGCCGCTGAGCGCGGCCCGGCGCACCCCGCAGCTTGGCCCGAAGCAGTCGGCGATCGCCTGTGTCACGGTGCTGACTCTGTTTATGTTGCTCGCTATTGTCGCTGATCCTCTCTTGGCATCGTTGGACGTGTCTGACCCGACGATGGTCATTGGTGCTGGCCTAACGCTCGTCATCACCTCGGCGGTCCGCCTCATCTTTGTCCGGCGGGCAACCTCTCCCGACGACGTGGGCCCTGATCTCTCACGTGGCGCGGCACCGATTGCGTTTCCGCTTCTTTCGCCGCCCGCACTTGGCGTCGTCACCCTCGCCGCTTCCGTCGAGCTTGGGTGGTTCGCGCCAGCCCTTTTGTGCGTCCCGCCACTTTTGCTTTGGCGTGCGGCGCTGGGCCGACCCGATGCGCTGCTTGCTGTCGCAAGCGGTCTCGTCACGGTGTTCGGCATCTTCGCCGGGGTTGCGTTGGCCGTCGACGGGATCTTCGCGCTGTAGCTCGGTGCGCTCGAGCGCGGGCGTCAGGAACTACACGAGAGCATCGAGCAGCCCGGCCGGCTACGAGCCCAATCTGGCCGCTTCTGCGCCCACTCCTCATGTTCGGGTTGCTCGTCGTACGGACGCCGAAGCACCTGAAGAAGATCGCGAACCATCGTGTGGTCACCGGCTTCGCTGTTGTCGATGGCGAGTTGGGCGAGATAGTTGCGAATCACGTACTTGGGGTTGGTCGCATTCATCGCTGCCCTGCGCTCGTCGTCAGGGCGGGAATCATCTGCAAGCTCGTCCAGCCAGCGACGAATCCAGGTGGCGATCTCGAGCTTGATCTCGGGAGTCGCTGCGCTCGGCTCATAGTGGGCATCGGCGATGGCGTGCACGAGTTCGTCGTCGGACATGGCCTGTGACCCAGCATTGATGTCTGCGAGGCGTCGAAAGAAGATCGTGAAATCAGTCTCGATCGATTGCAAGACGGAGAACAGTCCCTGGATGAGCTCGTCGGCATCGTCGAGGTCGCGGTCGGGGTCGAGCCCAAGCTTGTTGAGCATCATGGTCCGATGTCCGGTCGAGTATTCCTCGATGAAGCGATCAAGGGCAGCCTGGAGGGGTTCCACGTCGTCGACCAGTGGGACGATTGCGTTGCCCAGCTGTGCAAGATTCCAATACGCCATCTGAGCCTGGTTGCCGAAGCGATAGCGGCGGTGCTGGCTGTCGGTGGTGTTGGGCGTCCAACCCGGGTCGAAGTTGTCGACCCAGCCGTATGGCCCGTAGTCGATCGTTAGCCCGAGAATCGACATGTTGTCGGTGTTCATCACGCCGTGGACGAAGCCAACCCGCATCCAGTCGATGATCATGACGGCCGTTCGACGAGCCACTTCGGAGAACCAGGCGGCATAGGTATCTGATGTCGGATTGTTCGCTCCGTCCAGTTCGGAGAAGTCATGGCGAATCGTGAAGTCGGCAAGCGCCTTGAGTGTCTCGGTTTCTCCTCGAGACGCCGGGAGTTCGAAGCTGCCGAATCGGACGAACGACGGGGCTACCCGACAAACAACAGCACCCGGCTCAGGAGCCGCATTGCCGTCGTAGAACATGTCGCGAACGACCTTGTCGCCAGTGGTCACCAAACTCAGTGCGCGAGTCGTCGGTACTCCGAGGTGATGCATTGCTTCGCTGCAGAGAAACTCTCGGATCGAGGAGCGGAGCACCGCCATGCCATCGGCGGAGCGAGAGTAAGGAGTCGGCCCGGCGCCCTTCAACTGGAGTGTCTGATGACCGCCCTGCGGCGTGAGTACCTCTCCGAGTGCCATCGCCCGGCCGTCGCCCAGTTGGCCCGCCCAGTTGCCAAACTGATGACCGCCGTAACACATGGCGTAGGGGTCCATGTCGGCGAGCACGGCGTTTCCGGAGAACACCGCGAGAAACTCCCCGTCGTGCAGATCTGCGATCCCGAGTTCGTCGGCCATCTCTTGGGAGAACGCAACGAGTTCTGGCGAACTGGTGGTCGCTGGCGCCACACGAGAGAACAAGGCGTTGTGAACTTGGCGGCGGCGGTTTTCGGTTTCTGGATCGGCGGGGAGTTCCGCAGTGAACCGATTGGTGAAGGTCAGGTCGAGTGCGATACCGCTGAAGTCTAAGCGAACGGGGCGTGAGGAGCCTCGGCGGGCGACGAGACGGGTGAGCGCCATCGCAGTCTCAGAATGCACCAATCGAGCGACTCACCTACCTTGTCGGTATGTCGATTCATCACGTTGCATACGCGACCAGAGACGTCGAGGCCACGACGCACTTCTATGAGGACCTCATGGGGTTTCCGCTGATTCACACCGAGGTTGACGGGAAAGGGG
>CALHCB010000003.1 GCA_937930695.1 uncultured Acidimicrobiales bacterium
CGCTGTTGCTCATGTGGCTGACCATGACGGCCTACTTCTCGCTCGTGCTCTTGGCGTTCGTGCCGTTCTCGCGTCGGTTGCCGAGCCCTGCTTCTCCAGCCTCTTCACCAACGCTCCGTCTGGTTCCTCTCGCCCTTCCCGCCTTCGTCTTTCTCAGCTTCACCGCCATGAATCCCTATCTCGGCCTGCGAACCACCGGAGCGTTCACGATGTTCTCGAACCTGCAAACCGAATTTGCGGGAAGCAACCACCTTCTCGTTCCGGGGTGGCACCCGACCGATCATCAAACCCAACTGGTCACTATCGAGAGCTCCGACAACGAAAAGCTGCAGATCCTTGCCGACGACGAGCAGGCGCTGACGTTCTCCACGTTGCGGACGTTGCACCTGATAGAGAACGAGGCGACGTTGGTCGGTTCTGTCGCAGGTGAAGCACTCGAGTGGGACGGAAACCGTCCAGTAGAGACCGTCGGTAGCCCGAGCTTCTTGGAGCGCTGGCTCTTGAGCTTCCGCCCTGTTGCACTCGATGGCGTGCCGCCGTGCGGCAACTGAGTTCGCAACAAGGGAACGACTCAGTTCACCGCTGATCGTTGATTCAGTCCTCGAGGGTCTCGGCCATGAACCCGCCATCTGGATTGAACCGAAAGTTCTGGAAGTCCTTCACGAACTCAAGGTGCAGATCGACTTCGCCTCGACGGTTTTTCTCGATCGAGAACACCGTCCTTTTGCGAGCCTGGTCGAGCTGCGTCAGGTCGAACTTGAGGTGTCGATCCGATGTTGCGGTCACCTTCTGGCTCATCAAGATGGCGATGTCGCACTCGTGAGCGAGCGCAGCTGAACCGCGAAGATGACTCATGCGCAGTCGTGCCGCGTCGATTCCGCTCGGTGCTGCCGCGGCCAGGGCAACCACGGTGATTCCGTGGGCGATGGCCATCTCTTTCATGACTTCGATGGCCCGATAGATCCGATCTTCCAGATTGTTGGCTCCGGGTATCGGGAGTTTCTGCAGATAGTCAACGAACAACACACCACCCCAGTCGAGATGTTCACGACTCACCTCGTCGAGCATCCGAGGCGTCGTCGATTGCGCCGATGCCCGCAGCAATTGAAGGTTGGGGGAGAACTCCTCGAGCGAGGCGAACGCTTCCCCGATCACGGGTGAAGCAGCCACGGCTTTGTGAATCGTGGTCAGCCCCATCATGAGATCACGGATGACTGAACGAGCTCGTAGGCGATCTGTCGGGTCGGCGCTGGAGCCCACGCGAGCGACCTCTTGGACGAGGAGTCGATTGAGCAGCGCGGCCTCATCATGCTCGAAGCAAGCGAATGTCACCCGACGACCGAACTCGCTCATGTTGCGGGCCCACTGGAGGGCGCAGATCGTCTTGCCTGCGCCCGGCTGACCACCGAGCAACACAACGTCGCCGCCGACCAGACCGCCGTCGAGCACCGAATCGAGCGGATCGAAGCCGGTTGGTACCGGTCCCAGGCCAGACGCAATTTCTCGCTCGTCTCGAAGGGCAGTCAGCAACTCAGCAACGGAGTACGGCTCCGCGGGGGGAAGATCAATGTCAGTCATGGACGCACCCTTTTCAGAAGATCTCGAAGAAACTCACGACGGCGGGGCCGAGAATGACAATGAACAATGCGGGCAAAATGCAGAGACCGAGTGGGAAGATCATTTTGATCGGCAGCTGGTGGGCGCGTTCCTCAGCTCGGAACCGCCGCTTCTCTCGCATCTCGAGTGCCAGGGTTCGCAGCGTCTTGGCCAGCGGAACACCGAGAGCTTCTGCTTGCCGCAGCGACAGAACGACGGTCTTGAGGTCATCAACCTGGGATCGCGTGGCAAGCGTGTCGAGGGCTGCTCCCCGACTGGTGCCGAGCTGCACGTCCTGGAGCAAACGACCGAATTCTTCGGCCAACGCGTGGGTCTCTGTTTGTGAGATTCTTGCCAACGCCGCCTCGAACCCAAGGCCGGCCTCGACCGAGATCGTCAACTGATCCAGCACATCCGGCAGAACCCGAGTGATCTCGTCCGCCCGTCGATCGGCCCGAGAACGAATCAGAAGATCCGGAGCAAAGAACGCAACGACGATGATCGAGATCCCCACCAGATACGACGTCCCGGTTGTCTCGGAGCTGACCCGCAGCGCAAGCAGACCGCCGAGCAGAATCGGCACGAGCACCTTGGCACCAAGAATCTGCTCCGGAGTCACCCGTCCAGTGAGACCCGCCTTCGCAATTCCGGTCGTTCGTGCCTTGTACCACCCACCTGGGGTGAACCTGAGCAGCGCATGACCAGTCTGGCGAGCCAGTGGTCCAACGAACCGTTCGCCAGCCGAACGCTCCAGAGCGGCAGCGCGCATGGTCGGTTGATACTCCGACAGGTTCTTGTTGACGCGCTCGCTCACCTGGCGATCGCTCGACAGAGCCCACCATCCGATCGGCAATGCGCACGCAATCGCGGCAGAACCGAGCCAAACAATCAACGGCATGATCGTCCCTCCCCCATCAGTACTTCAGGTCCACGAGTTTGCGGATCCACAGGTATCCCAAGAACATGCTGAACAGTCCGAGCGCCAGCATCGTTTGCCCCGGTGTCGTGTTGGTCAACTTCGACGCAGACTCGGGCGTCCGCCACACCAGGAAGAAGAACATCAGAAACGGAAGAGCGAGGAGCACCCAACCGGATGCTCGGCCTTCGGCAGACAACGCCTGCACCTGCCGGGCGACGCGTCGTCGATCTCGAATGGTGTCGGCGACATTGTCGAGAACCTCGGTGAGGTCACCGCCGAGCTCCCGATTGATGTCAACGGCTCGGGCGACCCATTCAAGATCCTTGCTCTTCATCCGATCGGCGGCCGAAATCATCGACGCAGTGAGGTCGCGCCCGACCCTGGTCTCGAACACGATGCGGCGGAACTGTTCGGCTGATGGCGAGGCCGCTTCTTCAGAAACAAGCTCGATGGCCTGAGGAAGGCCACGGCCGGCGCGCAGTGCACCAGTCATGATCCCCAGCGTGTCCGTGAGCTGATCCGCAAACCGGTTCCTTCGCCGAGAAGCTCGACGCGACACGTAGCCAAAGATCATCACCATCGCGAACGCGGCGCCCAACACCCCGAGAAGCGGGCCTCCCAGAACCGAGAAGACCATGGCGCTGATCGAAATTATGGCCAGCGAGATCAACACGAACTCGCCCGGCCGAAGCGTCAGACCTGCCGCATCGAGCGAGGCGTCTAGTCGTCCATCTTCATCGCGGTTGGAGATCAAGCGATCGGTTGCGTCGGTCATGCGCGTATTCAGGTCGGTCGCACGAGCTTCGCCGTTGACCGTCGCAAGCCTGACCTGGCGAGAAGGCACGATCAGCAGACCGCCGAGGACGGCGAACGAAACAAACATCGCGGCCACGCCGAGCCAGAGCATCGAAGACCTACCGAGGAGCCCAGGACTCACCGGAGCGACGAGGCCAAGTTGCGCCTTTTGCTCGATGTTCAGAACTCGCGCCGGGGCATCCTGCACGACGACCGGCGCCTCTGGCCCTGCGATGGTCGTGCGGGCGGTTGCAACCGCTCCATCCGCGGCCACCGAGACTACGACGCTGCGCCGATTCTGCGTCTCAGTTTCAAAGACGAGTTCGTAACGGCTCGCAAGCCTCGCCGCAATGTCGACATACAGCGCATCGAGTTCTTGAATTGACTCGGCCGACAGGAATTGCCCACCGACCTGATCAACAGTTGTACCGAGCGACTCCAGGTTTGTATCAGGGCTCTCGATTGCAATGGCGTAGAGCCCGGCGCCCGCATCAACAAGGCGATCGGCCGCGTCGGTCTGCGTGGCAGAACTCACGGTGTCTTCACCGTCACTGAGTACAACGACGTAGGAGCGTTCAGATCCAAGGTCTGCGATCAGGTCACCGGCCACGGTGAGTCCGTCCCACATGGCAGTTTCACCAGATGCGCTGAGAGAACCGACCGCGGCCAGTGCGGCGTCGCGATCGAGCCCGACTTGGGAGTCGACCTGAGCGGTGGCGCCGAAGCTGACAACCCCAACCCGTGTCTCAGGTGGAAGTTGTTGAATGAAGGAAGAGGCAGCAGATCGCGCCGCCTCGAGCGCCTCGCCTCTCATGCTGCCCGACGTGTCGAGCACGACGACCACGTCGATCTGCGACAGGAGCGGGGTTACCCGAAAACCGAGCACCTCACCGTTTTCGGTCAACGCAAAGTTTGCGGCGACAGGATCTACCTCACCGATCGAAGGTGGGATGGCGATCTCCAGCGTGACCTGTCCGTCTTCATCTTCAACCACAGCCAAGACCTGGATCTCATCGTCACTCGTTCCTTGTGCACTTGCGGTGACAGGAACGAGAACGAGAACGGCCAGGAGGAAGGCAGCCGTGGCGAGAAGCCAACGGCGAACCATCATTGGGCAAAGCCGTTCTTCTTGAACGGATCGAGACCAGCAGACAGCAGCGCTTCTGGGAGTTCGATCCCGAGATGCTGAAGCTCCTCGCTGAACATTGGACGCAATCCCGTGGGCTTGATCTCACCAGCGAAGCGACCCGACTCGTCGAACCCAGCTCCATAGTCGAAGTCGTACAGGGTGCTCAACGTGATGGTTTCGCCCTCCATGCCGTTCACTTCGGCGATCTCGGTGACCCGCCTCGTTCCATCCCGCATCCGCGACAGATGGATGACCACGTCGAGAGCTGACGCAATCTGTTCGCGGATCGCACGGATCGGCAGGTCAAGCCCTGCCATCAACACCATGGTTTCCAGGCGTGCCAGCGCATCGCGTGGCGTGTTGGCATGCAAGGTCGAAATCGAACCCTCGTGGCCGGTGTTCATTGCTTGAAGCATGTCGAGGGCCTCTCCCCCACGAACCTCACCAACCACGATCCGATCGGGACGCATGCGAAGCGAGTTGCGGACCAGATCGCGAATCGGGACGTGACCCTTGCCCTCGATGTTCGCCGGCCGGGCTTCCAGTCGAATCACGTGCCGCTGATGAAGGCGAAGCTCAACCGCATCTTCGATCGTCACGATGCGCTCGTCGGTTGGGATGAACGAGGAGACCACGTTCAGAAGCGTCGTTTTACCGGTGCCGGTTCCGCCGCTGATGAGGATGTTCCGCTTACCGCGGACACAGGCATCCAAGAACTCAACGCTTTGCTTGTTCAACGTGCCGAACTCAATCAGGTCGTCGGTCCCAAAGGCAGTTTTCGCAAACTTTCGAATCGTCAGCATCGGACCATCCACCGCAAGCGGCGGGATGACGGCATTGACACGACTGCCATCGGGAAGACGAGCGTCCACCATGGGCGAGGACTCATCGATCCGCCGGCCCACCGCAGACACGATCTTCTCGATGACCTGTCGAAGGTGTTGAACCGAAACGAATCGAGCGTCCGTCATGTAGAGACGGCCCGCTCGCTCGACGAAGATCGAATCGTCGCCGTTCACCATCACTTCAGTCACTGCAGGATCAGCCAGGAAGGGCTCGATCGGCCCGAGTCCGAGAATGTCGGCACTGATTGACTCGACAAGCCCCAACCGCTCCTCGGAGGTGAGTTGCTCCAGGTCAGTAGAAAGGATCTGATCGAGCTCCTGCACCACATGGGCACGAAGCTGGTCTTCGCCGAGGTTGGCATCGAAGAGTCGGTTGCCAAGGCGTTCGAACAAGGCGTCTTGCGCCCGTGCTCGTATCGAGTTCATCGGGTCATGAGCTCGTGGCGCAGCGTCATGCCCGTTTGCTTGAAATACGTCGACGGCCGATGGCTCGGCAGAACTCGACGAGCGGAGAAGGTCACCAATACCCATGGTCACTTGTTCTTTCTGTTGCGGAACAGCGTTCGGCCATTCCGACCCTGCTCCGGTGCGTAGTAACTGGCAATGTCGGCGAAACGCCGAGAGACACCGCCGGTTTCGCGCTCCACGAGCGGGATTCCTTCGTTGGTTGATACGGGTACAAGGCGGGTACTTGGAATTTCGAATTCGGCCTTCATGCCGATGGCTGCTTCGACGTCAGCGACCGAGAGTCCGACCTTCGCATTCGCTCGGTTGAGCACGAACGTTCGGCGCTGGGAAACGAATCCAACTCGATCCAGCGCGTCGATCTGGCGACGCAGAGCCCGGATCGAGGGAACGTCGGTTGTCGACACGAACAAGAAGTCCGTCGATGCTTCCATTGCCGAAATGGCTTCAGGGTTGATACCGGCTGCGGTATCGATGATGACAAAGGGAAACTCCTCGACCAGAACCGAAAGGCTCCGTTTGAGATCATCCCCGCCGATCTCCTCGGCCAGCGCCAGATCATCCGGCGGTGCCAGCACAGCAAGACTCGATGGATGGGTGGTCAAGAACACCTTCAGTGCGCTTCGTTCCTGGGCCGAGGACCCAATCACGTCGGCTAGCGAGTGTTCTGGCTGGAGGCTCAACGCAGGGGCGCAGTCTCCGAACTGCGTGTCGAGATCGAGCAGCAGAACTTGATTCGGCAATCGACGAGCCAGCGCCACCGCCACATTGGTAGCGACGGTTGTCTTTCCCGTGCCTCCCTTGGGACTGAGCACGCTGATCACCCGACGACGCAAACCCGTACTAACGACAGCTGCTGTCTGTCGACGTTGTATCGCACGATCAAACACCCGATCGAGATCCCGCTTGAGATCCTCGCCGACCGGGGTTTCGGCAATGACGTCCCGGGCACCAAGTCGAAAGAGCTCACTCTCGAGCGCGGGATCTCGGGTTTGGACCAAGGTGACAGTGGCGACACCTGGATATCGGACATCGATCTCGGGAATGAGCGACCGCACATCGTCCCAATTGACGTCGCTCCCTATGACCACCATCTCCGGATCTGCCGCACAGACATCCATGGCTGTCTCGGTCGGATCGGTCCATTGATCGGACCAGACCCGACGCACGGCGGTCTGCTTGCCGTACAGCGCGAGCAACGACGTTTCGAGCGAGGGGTTCGTCGAAACGACAGTGATACCGCTCACTGAATGAGCTCCTCTTCATCACCGTAGATGGACCCTCGGGTCTGGATTGGGTCGTCAGTTTCCGGAACGGTCGCTCGATCGATCGCCAGCCATACCAGACCGAACTCGGCGGTAAAGACGATTCGCTCGGCGTCGATTGGGCGAACGGCAAGCGTTACGAAGACCGGATCATCGGGAGCCTCTTCGAGGCGATCGACTTGCTCATCCTCGCTGCTACTGAAGTTTCCGTCCTCGAGTTCTTGCACCGCAGTGACGAGCACCTTGCGCAGGATGATGTCGGTGCTGTTCGGCGTCTTGCCTGCGATCTCGGCGGCGACCGCTTCAGGGAGAGCGATCTCTTCGCCATCAATTTCGACGACGGTCGCACTCAGATCAAACGGCTCGAACGATGCGAACACTGCCACCGTCTGGCCAGGTTCGAGCAAGCCACCGATCGCCCGCTCTGGATCGACCTTGATCGTGATCTCGACGAGGTCCTCTGGCACCTGGATCCCAACGACACGCTCGGTGAAATCAGTGCGTTCTACGAATCGCCCGTCCACCAGCTGCTCACCTGGCACCAAATCAACCGCGGCAACTCGGCCGCCGAGACTGCCCAAGGCATTGACTGATTGGGTTGCCTGGATCTTGACAGGGACTTGCTCAACGGTGACGAATCGCTCGATGTCATCGCCGGGTGTACCGGCTGGAATCTCCGTCGTGACGACGTAGACCTCGACCAGTTCCTCACCTGCCAACGCCCGCTCTTCTGCGTTGGTCACGTAGGCGACCAATGCCACCGTGCCGATCAGGGCGAGCATGAGTGCCGTAGCGACACCTAATAGTTTCTTGTTCACGATTTCGATCCCTCAGTCGTTTCGTATGTGGTCTTCAGACCGCCGTACCTAATTCAAAGGTGCGGGTGGTTTTGCGCCGTGTCACGAGCAGTTCCGCCTGCTCTCGGCGGGCGGCATTGCTCACGGAGCACACGCTCCGAACTCGTTCGGATCAACACCGCAGATAGCGATGACCTTGTTGCCGCTGGGCTCTCCACCACCGCCACAACACGTGCCCGTGATGAGTCCGGGCTTCACCAACAATTCGAAGTAACGGTTGTTCGGGTTTCCATTGACCTGAAATGAAATGAGACGCACTCGGACGACACCCATCAGATGGAATTCGGCGTTCGAGCCGTTGCCCTCAACGAAGTTGAAGACAGGGAGCGTGAAATAGATGCCGCTGTTCCGCAAGCCGTTCAGATCGCTCTGCAGACCGGCGAGTGCACCCGTATCGCCGGGATAGCAATGCGCCTCTCCGCCACACGCCGTCACGACGTGGTTGCCGAAGAAGACCTCGCCGGGGTAGCCGTTTGCTACCCAGTCCTTCGTGTCGTTGTTCGAATTCGCGCCGCCGTCGAAATCGATCGTTCCCCAGTTGCCTGGCACCGATGCTCCACCGCAGGCATCAGGTTGGTCCTTGTCGTAGTCGATGCGAATCAATGTGTCTGTCGCCGGCGGATTGTTGATCACATCTTGCAGCGCCGTGGACCCTTCGATGCACAACCCGATCGGGCGTAGACCAGTGACCGAAGTAGGCGGTCCCCACACTGCAGTCGTCACCGAGGGAGCATCGAAATCACCGCGACCAATGACACCGGCAAACCACGTGTCGACGTTCTGGGTAGCAGTCACGGTGACGCGACCTTGATCAGCGTTGAAGAACGCGATCTCGCACGACACCAGCTGCGCTGTCGCCTCGTTGTTCACCAGATAGGTGCCGGCGGAGGTCGCACACCCGTCGATGCCGTTGACGTAGTCCTGGGCAGCGGCCAACGCTGACGCGTCGGTGGCCGAGATCAATGCTCGACGAGTTCGCCATCCGTTGCCAAGATCGATGGCCAACGATGCAAATCCCATGATCGCCACCATCGACAGCGCGATGAACGGCAGCGTGACGCCGCGTTCACTCGACCGACTTGTTCTCGATCCTGGAACATCCGCGTCAGGTCGGTTCATGCTTCGCATCGAAAGACCGCCTCGCCATTCAGCGTCACGTTGCGAGTGAAGAGCAGGGGAATTGTCACCGTCTTCACCGACGAAACGTTGACCGTGATCGCTTGCCCTTCTCGTCCTGCGCAGCCACCAGGCGAGACCGCCACGGTCACTGGTCCGTCGAGCGGAATTCCCACAAGCGCAAGGTTCACCCTCGCTTCGACATCAGAGGGCGAAGTCGTAGAAATCGAAGCGAGTCGTGCTCCCTCGCGGGCCGCAGCCTCAATTGCTTGGGCCCGGTTGAATGCAATCGCGAATTCGATGATTCCGAACAGCACGATCAGCAAGATGGGCAGGATCAGGGCGAACTCCGCCATGACGGATCCGCGCTCTTTCCTGCCAACGCCGCGACGCGATGCGCGCTTGGTCACTTCACTCCGCTCGTCTCGGGGATGCCGAGAATCGCCAAGAGCGTTCATAATCCCTCCACTACCGTGTCGCCCGGCCGTGGACCCCGCCAAGGGTGTCCCTCGTCACAACGGTAACGCAGGTCGTCCTGGCTGTCACGGGCAAGACGCCCCAACCTCGGGTGTGCGTGACACCTAGAACATTCCGATCGCAGAGGTGAAAAACCCTGCAATGGTCGTGCCCAGCAACGTGAGCACGATGATGCTCACCAGTGCCACGAAGAGCATGAGCATCGCGTACTCCGCCAGCCCAGCGCCCCGCTCACCGAGGTCTTTCGTTACTTCGACGTGCATAGAACTGTCCCTTCTCCTGTTCCCAAAATGCGCAAAGACGGTGGAGTCGGCTCTCACTCGAGACCCGACACCCACCGTCTTCCCGCTCCCCAAATCCGCCGATGGGTGCTCTAGATCAAAGACTGCCGACGATGTTGTTGAAGACACCGGCAATCGTCGTACCGAGCGTGGTGAGTGCGAGCACGCACGCCACCGCGATCAGGAACAGCAGAAGGGCGTACTCGGCCAGACCTGCGCCTCGTTCGCCTTCGGTCTTTGTCGTAAGCCAGTTCTGGATGAAATGCATCATGGTCATGTTGTTGGGCTCCTCCGCCTCAGGTTCGTTGTTACAAACCCATCGTGACGAACGACACCCCCCCACTCATCCCCAATATTGGGTATTGGGGTTGTCGCGGGAACTCTTACCCACCACCTACTGAGCCGTCTTCCACTTGAGACATCGCGATCCTGCCAGTACGTTCGGTCGTGTCCTTGGAGGGAGGGCCACATGTTCGGCGGGATCACATTTGGCGATGGGCGCACGGCGTTGCGGTCTGGCCGCGCCGTTGACCGATCACCGATCGGGTTGGCATTTTCAGGCTTCGTGCTCAGCGCTATCGTCATTCTGGCGATCGGCGTCGCCGAGCGACGCGCTGCGCTGGGGCCGTTTGAACCGAAGGCCGTCGCCCAACTTGGAGTCGTCGGCGCCACGCTGTTCACGTTCACCGGACTGTTCGGCGGGTATCGGGCAATCATCCAGGGAGAACGAACGCAAGCCCTTGTGGCATTCGGGCCGACACTCTCGGCGGCCCTTTGGATGTGGGCGGTCTTTGTACGCGGTTCGACGAACGACACACTCGCTCTGATCACGGTGATTCTGGGATCGGTCAGCGCGATCCTGCTGTTCTCACGGGGTCTGCGGGTCGCCCGATGGTTTGATGTCTTCGTTGCCCTCGGCCTGCTCGATGCAACGTTGGCGGCTGCTACCGCCCGGTCCGATCTGACGGCCGCTCCGGCGGTCCTTTCCTTAGCTCTGCTCGGTTCGCTTGGGGGTATGACTGCGCTCTTCGGTTTGCTCGTGGAGATTGAGCAAGAAGAATCGGTGAGAACCGAAGAACTGCACGACGCCCGGTCACGACTACATCGAGATATTGACCGAACCGAAGAACTGCTCCATGACCTTCGAAGCGGACTCCTCGCCATCGAACTCGCCATCGCTGGTTCCGGCGACGCTTCCATGACCGAGATTCGACGAGAGGCGACAAGACTGCGACAACTCGCGGCACACGACAGCCGGTCGAGCACCCAATTCGACCTTGTCGAACCAGTTCGAGCGTTGGTTGAGACACGGCGGTCGACTGGTATTGAGATTGACCTTCGGTCTCCAGAGTCTGCGACCGTTGAAGGCGATGTCGGTGAGGTGCTGAGCGTCGTCGAGAACCTCTTGGCAAATGCCATTCGACACGGGGAGTCACCGATCTCGGTCGAGATTCTTCCCACCGACGATTCGCGCCTCGAGCTCGCTGTGTCCGACGCGGGAAGCGGCATCGAATCCGCAGATTCCGAATGGGTGTTCGAACGAGGAGCTTCGACGGATCCATTCGGTTCTGGAATCGGCCTTCATCGAGCCGCCCGCCTCGCCGCAGCCAACAACGGCTCGCTGCACCTCTCTGACAATGACGGCCAACAGTCCGCCCGGTTTGTGCTGGACCTCATGACTTCTCCTGAGGTCGTTGCTGATGAGGAGCTCGCGTGACGTCACCTCTCATCGCTCTCATCGAGGACCACCCACTGCTGCGTGATGGGTTTGCTCACCTTCTCCGACGGCATGGCTTCGAATCGATCGCTCCGCCGCTTGGTCCGCTGGAGACGCTGCTCGACGAGATCCGCAGCGCTCAGCCAAACTGCGTTGTCGTCGACCTTGGCCTCCCGTATCCAGAGGGCGGGCTGTCGATTGTCGGTCCAGTCGCCAGCGCAGGCATCGCGGTGGTTGTACTCACCGCTGAGACCGACAAAATGTTGTGGGCCGCATGCTTGCGTGCTGGTGCCGCGTGCGTACTGTCCAAGTCTGAAGAGCACGATGTGATTGTCAACACCATCGCCTCGGTCTGTCGAGGCGAAGTGGTCATGGAAACTCAACGCTCGGTGCTGATGAGCGAAGCACTCGCGCTTCAAGCGGACGAGAGCGAACGGATGCGGCAATTTCGCGAGCTCACCTCTCGAGAGCAAGAGATTCTCGCCGGCTTGAGGTCAGGATTGAGTGCAGCGGAGATCGCCCAGAGGGATTTCGTTTCGATCCAAACAGTCCGGACTCAGATCCGAAGCGTGCTGCGAAAACTCGGGGTTCGTTCTCAACTGGAAGCGGTCGCTGCTGCGACACACGCGGGTTGGACGCCATCCCCCTCACCATCGGAGCCTTGCTGCCGATAGACCCTGCGGGCGACGAAGAGGCGACACACCCTAGAATAAGCTCCAGGTGGTCATGATGCGTCCTGAAATCGCAACGCTCGGTCTTCAACTCGCTGCGGCGGGTCTCATCATCGGCGCAATTGTTTCACTGCTCACTGGCTCCGCTCCATCGCTCGGCACCTCGACCCGCTCCGCACTCGAACCTGCGCTCAGCCGCATTCGACACGGGTCTTCGTTGTCTCGCCAACAACTCGCAGACCTGAGCCTCCTCGCAGCAATCGGCTGTTCGGCGTGCGCAGCCATTTTCGATCAGTTCGGCGTCTCGGTCTTCATGACATTGCTTCTGTGGCTCTCGAGGCCCGCCATCCAGCGAGTCTGTCGAGAAGAAAACCGACTGCTCGCAATCGCCGGGTCACTCACAACTGATCTCATCATCGGCCTCTACGTCCCGATCATGGCGGCCCAGATCTTGATCGGTCATCCCTTCATCGCTGCCAGCATGGTGTTTGTCGTCATCACCCTGAGCTGGCCCGCAGGCGGCGGATCAAGCGTTCCCGGTCGGACCTGGAAGCTCTCGCCTGTTCGAGCTTGACCTTCGTTACCTGATGATCAGAACAACCCCGCACTCATCCAGCACGTAGCTCTCGATCGCACGAGCCGCATCGTCTCGATCACCTTCTGAAGCGCTTCTCGTTGGTTCCCGAATCTCGATCGGCGACACCGCAAACATCTCGATCAGCGTGTCCGGAACATCGGCGCCGGCGACCAACGTCGCGGCGAGCGAACAGTACGCGACCAAATCGCCCGAATCGGCATCTCCAACACCTGAGTCGCCAACATCTGTCTCAGCAGCATCAGTTTCGGGAACAGCCGCTGCGCCTTCTCCTGTTGAGGAAGAAGGCGCAGCACCAATCTCAGCTGATTCGTCGCTTGTCGCGTCGCTGTCGTTGGTACAACCCGATGCGCCAACCGCTAACGCACATATCAGCGAAAGACGACCGAGCCTGTTCATCGCTTACAGGAACGCCGACAGCGGAATGCCACAGGTATCGAGGAGCGCCAAGAACGCTTGAGCGCCGTCACTGTTGATGTCGTCGAGGTCGTTCATCGCAACAAGCATGTCCGCATCAAGATTATCGACGAGGCACCCAGCCTGTTCCTCGGTGACATCGCTACCCGCGGTGATCTCACCAATGAAGGCTGCTCTTCCTGCGTCGGTCTGCAGCAGCCCCTCGAGGGTTTCTGCTTCAGAAGCCTGGATGTCGTCATCAGGCGAATCGGTCGTGTCATCGGTGCTCTCATCGAGGGTTTCGTTCGCAGCCGCATCTTCTTCGGCTTGCAGGGCGAAGGCTTCGCAGTTCTCCTCGTTGAACGCATCGAGACGATCCGAAGCTTCATCTGCGGCCGCGCTGTTCACCTCAGGATCGGTTGCCATCTCGTCGATCGAATCGACAAGGCTCCAGCCATTGGCTTCGAGGATCTCTCCGATTCGCACAATCCCGTCACGCTGGAGGATCAGGTCGCCTTTGATCTCTTCTGGCGCTGCGGCAATCCCCTGGTCGAGATAGGCGGTTTGATCGGCGATAAAGGCCTCGACATTCGACGGATCGTCTGACTCCGGCGAAGAGAAGAAGCCGTCGCCTTCGTTTTCCGAGGTCACCCAAAGGGCGCAGTACAGGTCGATATCTCCCTCGTCGACGACCTCAAGCACCGTTGTGGTTGTTTCCAGTTCTGGTTCAGCAGCACCGCCGAGCGTCGTCTCGACTTGCGCATCGACGGGCGAGTCGACTGCTTCATCACCACCGCCACATGCCGATGCAAGTAGAGAAAGGGCCAAACCGGCCCCCAGTGTCTTCTTCATGGTGTTCCCTCCATAGATCTTCGAATGCACTGTAGATCCCATCCGTAACTGCACTGGAGTCACATCGGTTTCCAAACCCGCCTCATGAGAGATGGGACGGGGCTTCGCGATTCCCGCCGTAGACTTATCTGGCCCTGATTTCCCCCTGATCTCGGCGCCCCCAAAGAGAGTGTGACAATCATGGTTATCGCAAAGCGCGAAGATCGCCGAAATATCGCCATCGTGGCTCACGTCGATCACGGCAAGACGACGCTTGTCGACGCAATGCTTCAGCAGACCGGTGCCTTCCGCGTCAACGAGGATGTGGCCGAGCGAGTCATGGACTCCGGCGACCTCGAAAAAGAAAAGGGCATCACGATTCTCGCCAAGAACACCTCGATCGAATGGGGCGGGATCACCATCAACGTGGTCGACACTCCCGGTCACGCCGACTTCGGTGGCGAAGTCGAACGAGCACTCACCATGGTCGACGGTGTCGTTCTGTTGGTTGACGCGGCCGAAGGCCCACTTCCCCAGACTCGTTTCGTGCTTCGCAAAGCGCTGGCCCGCAACCTGCCGGTGATCCTCGTGATCAACAAGGTTGATCGTCCCGATGCCCGTATTTCCGAGGTCGTCGACGAGGTCTACGAGCTCTTCTTCGACATCGATGCGTCCGAAGACCAGATCGACTTCCCGATCGTCTACTGCGCAGCCCGCGACGGTTGGGCAACGCTGGAAAGCCCCGAAAACGGTGGCGCGCCCGGCACCGATCTCGAACCACTCTTCAAGCTGCTCGTCGAGCACATGCCGGCTCCAACCTACGAAGAGGGTCATCCCCTTCAGGCATGGGTCACCAACCTTGACGCATCGCCGTATCTGGGTCGCCTGGCACTGTGCCGCATCATGAACGGCACGCTCAAAAAGGGACAGTCAATCGCGCTCAGCCGTGTCGACGGTTCGATCGAGCGGGTAAAGCTCGCGGAGCTCTTCCTCACCAAGCATCTCGAACGAGTCCCCACTGACGAAGCCGGCCCTGGAGACCTTGTCGCCGTTGCCGGCATCGAAGACATCCTGATCGGTGAGACTCTCGTCGATGCCGAAGATCCTCGCCCGATGCCGGTCATCGACGTCGACGAGCCTGCGCTCTCCATGACCATCGGCGTCAACAGTTCACCCCTGGCTGGGAAAGACGGCGACCGACTGACGGCCCGCATGGTCAAGGACCGTCTTGATCGCGAACTCGTCGGCAACATGAGTCTTCGTGTGCTTCCCACCGAGCGTCCAGACACCTGGGACGTGCAGGCCCGAGGCGAACTTCAGCTTGCTGTCTTGGTCGAGCAGATGCGACGTGAAGGCTTCGAGCTGACGATCGGCAAGCCTCAGGTCGTTGTGAAAGAGATCGACGGCAAGATCCACGAGCCCGTGGAACGCGTCACGATCGATGTGCCCGAGGACTACCTCGGTGCCGTGACCCAGCTCCTCGCCACCCGCAAGGGCCGCATGGAAAACATGGTCAATCACGGCACCGGCTGGGTTCGTCTCGATTATCTCGTTCCCTCACGTGGCCTCATTGGGTTCCGGACCGAGTTCATGACTGAGACCCGCGGTACCGGCGTCATCAACCACACCTTCGAAGACATGGAGCCGTGGTTCGGTGAGCTTCGCACGCGTCCAACCGGCTCACTTGTCGCCGATCGCAAGGGTCCCGTCACCGCCTACTCCCTCATCAGCTTGCAGGAGCGGGCACAGATGATGGTCGCCCCGACCAACGAGGTCTACCTCGGCATGATCGTGGGCGAAAACAGCCGGGCCGACGACATGGACGTCAACGTCTGTCGAGAAAAGCAGCTCACCAACCACCGAGCCGCTGCTTCTGACCAGACGGTGAAGCTCACGCCGCCCAAGGTGCTCTCGCTCGAACAGGCTCTCGAATTCATTGCTGATGACGAGTGCGTCGAAGTCACCCCGATCAATGTGCGGCTCCGCAAGGTCCAGCTCGATCAGGTGGAGCGTGGTCGTATTGCCAAGGCGAAGAAGAATGCCCGCCAGGCCGAAGCCGAAGCCAAGAAATAGTCACGTTCGCTGGCGGACTTGCTGAAAACACAGTCAGCGGAAGTCTCTCGACATCGAACCGGTGTCGACCGGGAGCGGTTCGAGCCGCTCCGCCGCGATATTGACTACTGCGCCCTGACGTTCGCAACGCCCCCGCACCAAAAGTGCGGGGGATGTGCGAACTGTTTTGCGGAACCGGGCCCAACACCCAACCGACACCACAACGTTGATCAAACCGGTTTCATCTTCCATGCCGATGAAGGTGACACCTGACGCGGTGGCCGGCCGCTGGCGATGCGTCACCACTCCCGCCACGATGACCTTGGTTCCGTGCTCGATCTTCGAGAGCTGGTCTGCCGGCACTGCACCCATGGCGTCCAACGCATCTCGCAGATAGACCGTCGGGTGCCCATCGGGCGCTACACCCGTTGCCCAAAGATCTGCAAGCGACTCTTCTCGCTCGCTCATCCCCGGGAGTTGAGGAGCATCCACACCCGTGACGATCCCCGGCAGCTTGGCATCGCTCGACTCTGCCACTGCACCCGCCACCCACAGGCTCTGTCTCCTTGACGCCGATAATCCGTCGCCAAGGTTCTCCAACGCCCCCGAGGTGGCCAACGATTCAAGCTGGGTCTTGTTCACTCCGGCGCGACGAGCAAGGTCTTCAATCGATACATACGGTCGGTTGGCCGCAATGACCTCAGCGAGCTCGGCCCCTATCGAGCGGACCGAACCGACCCCCAACCGGACCGACCATCCATGGTCAAACCGCTCACGGCGAATCATGTCGCCATACGCCTCGTCAGCCCCCGGCACCACAACGGCCAACCCATCAGACTCACCAACATCGTCGACCACCAACATCGCCTCGGCTGCTGATTCATTCACGTCAGGACTCAGCGTTGGCACCCCATGACGGCGAGCGTCCTGCACCAGCGAATGGGGCGAATAGAAGCCCATCGGTTGTGCGTTGAGCAACGCTGCACAGAAGGCCGCCGGGTAGTGGAGCTTGAGCCATGACGACGAATAGACCAGGTAGGCGAAGCTGATCGAGTGACTTTCAGGAAACCCGTAGTTGGCAAAGGCCACCAACTTGTTCCAGATCTGATCCTGAACTCCAGGCTCCACTCCCCGCTCGGTCATCCCCGCTTCCAGCCGCTCCCGCAACCGCTCCATCCGGTCTCGGCTTCGTTTGGATCCCATGGCTCGCCGCAGCTCGTCCGCCTCGGCCGGCGAGAACCCCGAAATGTCGATGGCCATCTGCATCAGTTGTTCTTGAAACAGCGGAATTCCGAGTGTCTTCTCCAGTGCGTTTTCCAACAACGGATGGAGGTAGGTGACTGGTTCCTCGCCGTTGCGGCGACGGATGTAGGGATGGACCGACCCTCCCTGGATAGGGCCGGGACGGATCAGGGCGATCTCGACGACAAGGTCATAGAACGTGCGTGGGCGCAGCCGAGGCAACGTGCTCATCTGCGCTCGAGACTCAACCTGGAACACGCCGACCGAATCTGCTGCACACAACATGTCGTAGACGGCATCTTCTTGCCCAAGGGCCGCCAAATCGATGTCGGTCCCGTGATGTTCTCGCACCATGTCGACGCAATAGTGAAGTGCCGACAACATGCCGAGCCCGAGCAGGTCGAACTTCACGAGCCCCGCAGCGGCGCAATCGTCTTTGTCCCATTGCAGAACGGTTCGGTCAGCCATCCGCCCCCATTCGACCGGACACACTTCGATCACCGGACGATCACACATCACCATGCCTCCCGAGTGAATTCCGAGATGGCGCGGCAAGTTCTCAAACTGACCAGCCAGCTCATGAACCTCATCCGGCAGCGAGTGTTCATGCTTCAGGCTCGACCACCGATCGATGGATTTGGAAAACGCATCTTGTTGGCCTGGGGCGTAGCCGAGCGCCTTTGCTGCGTCTCGGACTGCTGACCGTGATCGATAGGTGATGACGTTTGCCACCTGCGCGGCGTGTCGACGGCCGTGGCGTTCATAGACGTACTGGATTGCCTCTTCTCGGCGATCGGACTCAATGTCGAGATCGATATCGGGAGGTCCATCACGCTCGGGGGCCAAAAACCGTTCGAAGAGAAGGCCGAGCGACACCGCATCAGCCTTGGTGACCCCCAACACATAACAAACCGCGGAGTTCGCTGCTGACCCCCGTCCCTGACAAAGAATGTCGGCCTTTCGGCAGAACTCGACGATGTCCCACACAACGAGGAAGTAGCCAGCGAATCCAAGTGACTCGATCAGATCCAGCTCATGATCAAGTTGCTTCCACGCCCCCGGCACCCACTCGGCTTCACGCCTGCCGTATCGAATCACTCCAGCTTCTTCGACCAGGTGTCGGAGATAGGCCATCTCCGACATCGGCTTGCTGGGATCATGGGGATCCGGCGGACATGGGAATGGGGGAAGCTTCGGGGCGACAAGAGAAAGGTCAAAGGCGCACTCCAAACCCAAGGCTGCAGCTCGTTCGACAACGCCCGGGTAGCGACTGAACCGCCGAGCTTGCTCATCGCCCGAACGCAGATGGGCCGATGCTGCTGCCGGTAACCAGCCCTCCACTTCATCAAGCGAGCGGCGAGACCGGACCGCAGCCATTGCGGAAGCAAGTTTGCGATCTGGCGGCGCGGCGTAGTGCACGTTGTTCGTGGCAAGGATCTCGACGCCCACCTTTGTTGCCAGATCGACCATCGCATCGTTGCGAGCGCTGTCGATCGGCACGCCGTGATCCCACAGCTCGACAAAGACGTTGGAGGCTCCGAACCGGTCGACAAGACCGCGCAACTCTCGTTCGCCAGCCGCTGGGCCCTCTCGTTCCAGCGCGCGGGGTACCGCTCCCTTGCGACATCCGGTGAGGATCGCAAGATGGTCGAACTCGTGAGGGGCAAGCCAGTCCACGACGTTCGACATCGATGCCCGCGGCGCTCCCTTCTCCCCTGCCAGTTGGGCTTCGCTGATGACTCTGGCGAGTGCCGCATACCCCGCTGTGTCTCTGGCCAACATCAGCAGGTGGCCACCATCGGGGTCGGCCTGGCCGGGCGTGAGATCGAGCTTGTCGAGCGTCAACTCCGCTCCGAACACCGTGGGCAGTCCAACTTCTCGGGCAGCCTCGGCGAAACGAACAACACCGTAGAACCCATCGTGATCGGTGATCGCCAAGGCCTCGAGCCCGAGCCGCGCTGCTTCTTCTGCCAACGCCTCGGGGTGTGATGCCCCATCGAGAAAGCTGAAGCACGAATGACAGTGCAACTCGGCATAGGGCGTGTTCGAGGACCCTCGAATCAGTGCCGGAGCCTCATAGGCCGAGCGCTTATTTGACCATGCGGGGCTATCGCCCCCGTCTGCACCTTCCGGGCGATCTGTGGGATGACTGCTCGGGGCGCGATCAGAAAGCTGTGCTTCGAGATCCCGCCACGAGATTGGTGGATTACCCCACGCCATTCCTCAAGAGTATCGAACAAACGTTCGAGCGCGCCATGATTCGCGCTCCAGACTCAGGACGTAGCGTTTGGCGCTTCCATCGAGTCCAGGACGGGTCCCGCAAAGGTGGCAAGGCCAGCCAATGCAGCAAACACTGCTTCGGTGCGCTTCTCGTCCGGCTCGAGACGGCCCATCATTTCGATCCCCAGAAACAGACCTGCAAGTGCATAGGCAAGTTCTTCGGTGGGAACGAATTTGCCGAGTGGGTGCTCGGCCAGAACCCGCCGAAGTGCAGCAGCCATGAGATCGTTCCATGGCTGAAGTGTCGCCAGAACCTCGTGTCCGAGTTCACTCGACGAAGACCAACCCGCCACGATGGCCGAGAGTGCAGCGTGGTCAGGATCGTCCGGACTCGCATGCAGCTCACGCCCGATCTGCACCAGATCAGGCAGATTGTCGAGTTCACGAAGCCGTTCTTCGAACCGCGCCATTCGGCGAGCGTTCGCCCGCTGGAGGGCCGCCAACAACAATTCCTCGACCGAACCAAAGTGGTAGAAGACCAGGGCTTGATTGAAGTCGCCCATCTTGGCGATGGCCCGGGCGCTCGTACCAACAAGACCCTCGGACTGCACTGTCGCCAGCGCAGCATCGAGGATCTTGTCCTTGGTCTCTTGACCAGTTCGGGAAGACTTGCGGGTGGCCATGCGCTCAGTGTGGCTGGTCGAACACCGGAGTGCAGAGTCCGGCGTCACACTCGTCGACCTCAGAAACCGCGCCGAGCAAGATGGATGCAACGCCACGACCGGCCGAAAGTGCATGAAAAGCCTGCTTTGCTACCGCATGCATCCCCGGCGCTTGCAGCCGTTGGGAGAGTTTGCGATGCGACGACAAAGCCCACAAACAGGTGATGAATGCATCCGGCCCGACCCACACCGCACCACTGTCAGCGACCACAACCAGCTCATCACCAACGGGAATCCAGTCCCCCGCCCAGGACCGCACAGCGGGATCACTTGCCGGAGCAAACGAGAGAGGGACCAACTGCGACTGCTGCTCCAACCACGCCCTACAACGCCGACACAAGTTGCATTGGTCGTCATAGACGACGCTCAACCGTGTCGGCGCTGCGATCAGGTCGGAGCCAGAGGCTCCTGCCATCTCAGGCGAAGCCAGGTGCGGGAGCTGGTCCAGCAAATGGTGGCGGAGGAGGATCCATCGGGCGAACCGGCGGTTCCATCATGGCCCTCGGCGCAGGCGGCATCATCGTCTTGCGATCCCGATAGGTCCGGATCCGCCAGAACACGAACATGTTCGTGAGATGGATCACACCGAGACTCAGCAGCAGTGCCCCCAATCGAGCGACGAGTCCGTTGAATGCTTCTGCCAGGGCTGCTCCGGGATTCACTTTGTAGAGCAGCAGGGCGTAGCCAAGGTTCAGCAAGTAGAAGCCAACCACCAGCAGATGGTTCACCGCTCCTGCGATTCGATCGTCTTCGAAGACGTCGGCCAAGAAAACCTCACCGTTGCGGTAGAGGGTGCGAGCAAGCCACACGACCAGCCCAATCGCCACCAAGGCGTAGAAGACGTAGAAACCGATTGCTGTTGAATCGGTGACGGTGCCCGCTGCGGCAATCTCGAAATCGGTCATGACTGGCTCCTTGTCAGAGAGAGTTGAGCACTCGCTCAACTCCATGATTTGAGCATACGCTCAATTTATTGATGAACGCAAGAGGTCGAACGTCACACGCGACAAAGAGCGCCGAAGTCGACTGCCTCCAGCGACGTTGGTGCTCAGGTCAACGCAAGAACCTGATCGCCAGAAAGTCCTCGGTGCGCCAGGTCGCTGGCTGATGCTTCACGAAGGAAGCGCTCAAAGCTGTGTCGCCTCGACGGATCGATGAAGACGTCGCCCAGCGTTGCCTGTTGAATCCGGATCGTGAACACGATCCATCCGCTCTTGGGCAGTGGTCGCAAGGTCTGGCGCTCGCTCCTCAGCCAGAGTTCCTCTTCGGCTCGGCTCGCATCGATCACGGGTTCCCGTGTTGGGCGGATCGGTTGAAACAGCGAATTGTCGGGATGGACGAACCAGTTCCGCCGATGCACCAGTCGACCCGAGCCCGCTGATTCGTCCGCCCTCGACGCCCGGTCGGCAAGTGAGTCCAGCAACCGCTCGACGCGCTCGACCAAGACGGGCGAATAGTCCTTGACCGGCCCATGAACCGCTCCGAGCGGAAGCCCGAGCTTGTCACGCAGACGCCAACGAGAGGGAAAGCAGAGTGATGCTGACTCGAGACACCAACGTGTCTGGCCCTCCACCATTCTGCGTTCGAGCAAACACAGATCTTCCTGCACAATCCGACCTGCGTGATCGAGAGGATGAAGACCGTCAGGCATCGCGGGCTCATCGATCCCGCGAGCAGCGAGATCCACCCGCACCAGATCGAGCAGCTCCTCAGCCGCCTCTCGAGAGGCAGCGCTCGTCGCCAGAACCTCATCGACTCGTTCGCTCAGCAGCCGTCGTTTCTCTTCGAGTTCGATGTCTCGCTGATCGTCGATGATCAGCCATCCACCCGCGTCGAGGCCCCTGGTTCCCATCTGGAGCCAGGGGCGCTCGGGGTTGAAATCAAGTTCGTCGAGCCAGGTCACCTAGAAAGCGTCTCACACTCTCAGACCATGGCCGAACTAGATCGCGGAGCCCTTGGCGGTGCCGAGGTTTGGCTCACCGTCGATACGGGCCAACACGCAAACGATCTCACGGTCGTCGATCTGTGACCAGCTCTCCTCGGTGGGCGAAAGGAAGGTGTAGTCGAAGACCGAGACCTCATAGGACGCTCCGACATATCCCTCAAAACGGTCGTAGCACCCGTCGATACCGGCGGTGTCCACGGCATCTTCACCAGGCCATACGCCTGCAGGCATGTCGAACTTGGCGTAGACCTCGAGCCCATGCTCTTGCGCACACGGCTGCGCTTCGAGCGTCTCGATGAGCCCACTCTCGAAGTCCTCATAACAATCGCCGACCTGCATCACGAACACGCCGACTTCGCCAGCCTCAACAACGTTTCCTGCGTCGTCACGGGTGCTCTCATCAGCAGATGCAGAAGCGCCGCACGCCGACAACGCCAGAGCAGTTGCGGCCAGTCCGGCTTTGAAAATCTTTGATTTGTGAGCTCTTGAGTGATTTCTGGACATCGGATTCCCTCCGTGTGGGCGACGAACGCTGAGCGTTTGGGGTTCGATTGTGAACCGCCGCATAGTCCTACGGCAGATCTTCGATGGTCCTTGAGAGAGCGACCGAGAAGCCGATCAGCGGGGAATCAGCACCAACTTGTACGGTAATGCACTCATGTCTGACTCTCTCGACACCTCGCTCCCGAGTAGCACAGCCGACGAAACTGCCATCGAGCCATCCGGCTCCTCGATTGCCGAGCTCGATCTGCGGCTGCGCAACGCCATCAAGGAAATCGGGCCAATGGTCGTCGCATTCTCCGGCGGGGTGGACTCCTCATTGGTTGCCGCTGCTGCGGCACGAACCCTTCCTGCCGAAGATGTTCTGGCCGCAACCGCAGATTCGGCCTCACTGGGATCTGGCGAGATCGACACCTGCCGCCGACTCACCGAGACGTGGGGCCTCGGCTGGACCCCGGTCTCCACTGAAGAGCTCGACGATCCTCGATACTTGGCCAACAACGGCGATCGCTGCTTCTGGTGCAAGTCCGCACTCATGGACCAGCTCGAGCCCATCGCCGTTGCCCGTGATGCCACTGTTGTTCTTGGCGTGAACCTCGACGATCTCGGCGATCATCGGCCGGGCCAAGAGGCCGCTCATGAACGGGGGGCTCGCTTTCCACTCGTCGACGCTGGCTTCACCAAAGCCGACGTCCGAACACTCGCCCAAGCATGGGAGATCGAGGTCTGGGATCGACCAGCCATGCCGTGCCTGTCATCCCGGGTTCCCTACGGCACCGAGATCAACCTGACGCTGCTCTCCCGAATTGATCGGGCTGAAGCTTCGTTGAAGGAGCTCGGGTTCACGGATGTTCGAGTCCGTCACTATCAAGACACCGCTCGTCTCGAGCTTCCCGCCAGCGATCTCGTGCGCGCCGCAGAACTCGCCACCGAAATCGACGAAGCCGTTCGTCGCGCTGGCTACAAGTACGTCACCCTCGATCTCGCTGGGCTTCGTTCCGGCAATCTCAATAGCGCCCTCACCTCCACGTCATGACCGCTGAGTCTTCGCCAGCCGTCCGTCTTGACCACGACCGATCAGCGCGCATCGACCTACCAGAGGCCATCTACTGCGCAGGCAAAACAACCGAGCAGTGTGTCTCGATCGTGATGGAGCTGCTCAACAACGGTGTCGGCGACGCCATCGTCACAACCCGGGCAACCGTCGACCAGCAAAGGGCCCTCGCAGAGCTGGCTCCCGACCTACATCACGAAGGCACGATGGTGTGGCGACCTCGAGCCAACACCGGAAGGCGTATCGCTACTGTTTCGGCCGGGACTTCAGATCTGGATGTCGCCGAAGAATGCCGACTCACACTGGCTGCGCTAGGCCACACCACCATTCCTCTCACCGATGTGGGCGTTGCCGGGCTCCATCGGCTCACCGCTGCGCTCGATGACCTCACGCCTGCCGAGGTCATCGTTGCCTTTGCCGGAATGGAGGGAGCGCTTCCGACTGTGCTGGCGGGTCTCGTCGCCCAGCCGATCATCGCTGTCCCGACCTCAGTGGGGTACGGCACCTCATTCGAAGGAGCAACTGCACTGCTTTCGATGATGTCCTCGTGCGCTCCAGGCATTGCCGTGGTCGGTATCGACAATGGCTACGGCGCTGCGTGTGCTGCCCACCGGATTGCACGAAGTCTCTCGTGAATCGGCAGGCAAGGATCGCCACGTGACCAGCGCACTCTGGATTGACCCAACGTTCGGGGCATCTGGCGACATGCTTCTTGGCGCTCTTGGCGGCCACATCGAGGATCCAGGGCGCCTCATGTCCCCGCTTCGGTCACTCGACATCGGCGAATGGTCCGTTCACTGGGGCACCGCAACTCGCGGCGGGCTTACCGCCACCCGAGCGAATGTCGACGCGCAACTTCAGGACCTCCATCGGTCCTGGACCTCCATCGACCGCCGGCTCGAGGCGTCCGAACTACCCGATAGAGCGAAAGCCGGTGCCCGAAAGACGTTTCGCCGACTCGGCGAGATCGAAGCGATACAGCACGGCGTCTCGATCGACGAGGTGCACTTCCATGAGGTGGGCGCTATCGACGCAATCGTCGACATCGTCGGTGTGTGGCTTTTAGTCGATCACCTCGCAGTTGATGAGATCGTTGTCGGGCCGGTGGGCCTCGGCCATGGCACCGTGCACGCAGCCCATGGCACCTTGCCACTCCCTGCTCCTGCCACCACCGCTCTCTTGAACGGATGCCCCGTTCGATCTCTCGACGTCGAACTCGAGACATGCACGCCGACCGGGGCGGCACTTCTTGTCAGCCTCGCCGATCGATGGGGTCATCTCCCTTCCGGCGTCATGGGTCCGACCCACCGAGGCGCCGGCGGTTGGGATCCGCAAACCCATCCCAACGTCGTGACCGCAACCCTGGTGGACACGTCGTCTTCAGCGTCAACGATCGGCCAAGAGGCACTGATTATCGAGACGAATGTCGATGACGTCACGCCCGAAACACTCGGATTTGTCATCGAGCAGCTTCTCCATCTTGGAGCTGACGATGCCTGGGTCGTGCCGATCGTGATGAAGAAGAGTCGCCCAGCGCACCAGATACGGGTCTTGTGCCGACCCGAACTCGAAGTCGATGTCCGACATCTCCTCAGCGGCGAAACCGGGACGCTCGGTATACGGGTTCAGCGGATCACCAAGCATGCGCTTCCCCGCTCTGAGACATCAGTTTCGGTCGACGGCCATGAGGTTCGCATCAAGATCGGCCCCCATGGCGTCAAGCCGGAGTACGACGATCTCGTCGCGGCTGCACGAGCGACCGGCGCACCGTTGCGGGTCGTCCGAGACAGCGCAATGTCGAGATATGCGGACCAAGGCCTTTACATCGGCTCCGAGGACCCGCAAGACTGATGTGGTGTCCACAGTCTCGGTAGACCGACAACTTCGCCGCCGCATCGGATTGTCCTGGCGAGAGCTTCGCCGCGGTGCCGCCGCCGCCAAAGTCAAGGTGCTGTTCTATGAGAGCCCCAATGATGAACCATTGGATCTCGCCCTTGCTGACGCGCTCGGCGTGCTTTGCACCCAGGGGTCGATGCGAATGGGCGAACTCGCCGACGCCTTGCACATCTCTCCGGCCTCGACCACCCGAGCTGTCACGTGCTTGGCCGACCGCGGGTACGCCGAACGGGTGAAGGCCGATGATGATCAGCGATCCATTCTCGTCTCGGCAACCGAGTCTGGAATCGCTCGTTATCGAGTCATCGCCGGACGAATCGACAAGGGGCTCAACGCCATCTTGAGCGAGTTCAGCCCAGAAGAACTTGAACAATTGTCCGATCTTCTCGAACGGTTCTGTGATTCAGTAGCCCGGTTCAGCGAGTCCGACGAACTCTGAGCTGAGCTCGTTCCCGCGCCTGTATTCGATTTGGCGCTGATTCCATGTGACAATCTCGGCATGAAGGCTGCAGTTCTCAATTCATGCCCGGGCCACCTCGACATCGAAGACGTCGAGATCGGCGAACCTGGACCCCGTGAGGTCTTGATCAAGACGAGCGCAGCCGGTCTGTGCCACTCCGATCTTCACTTCATGGAAGGCAAGTACCCGTTCCCGTGCCCGGCCGTTCTTGGCCACGAGTCAGCGGGAGTCGTCGAGGCTGTCGGCTCGATGGTCCACTACGTCCAACCTGGCGACCACGTGATCACCTGCCTCTCGGCCTTCTGTGGTCACTGTGAGCAGTGCATCAGCGGCCACCTTTCCCTGTGCGAGAACAAGGGCACCGAATTGGTACGTCCAGCCGACGAGCCATCACGAATCACCCGCAACGGCGAGAACGTCAACCAGTACCTCCATCTGTCGTCGTTCGCCGAATACATGCTCATTCACGAGCAGGCGTTGGTGAAGATCGACAAAGAGATGCCCCTCGACAAGGCCGCCCTCATCGGGTGTGGCGTGACCACAGGTCTTGGAGCCGTGTTCCGCACCGCCAAGGTTGAGCCGGGAACAACCGTTGCCGTCATCGGCTGTGGCGGCATCGGCCTCTCGGCTATCCAGGGAGCCCGAATCGCTGGCGCAAACAAGGTCATCGCCGTCGACATGGTTGGCTCCAAGCTCGAGCTCGCTCAGAAGCTCGGCGCCACGCACGTTGTCAACGCATCCACCGACGATGCGGTGGCCGCCGTGAAAGATCTCACCGGGGGCGGCGTCCACAATTCATTCGAAGCAGTTGGCATGAAGCAAACCGCTGAGCAGTCTTTCAAAATGCTCCGTCGTGGAGGCCGAGCAACCGTGATCGGCATGATTCCTGTCGGCACCAGCGTCGAGGTCCATGGTGTCGAGCTTCTCGATGAGAAGATCCTGACGGGATCGAACATGGGGTCCAACCAGTTCCGGACCGACATGCCTCGCTTCGTCGAGATGTACATGGACGGCCGCCTCATGCTCGACGAGATGGTCTCAAAGCACATCAAGCTCGAAGACATCAATGATGGGTTTGAAGAGATGAAGACCGGCGAGATCGCTCGCTCGGTCATCATGTTCGACTAGCTAGCGAGCCACTGCGGACGAGCCGCCTGGCAGAGCGTGACAAAGTCATCAACCAGTTGTTGGTCGCTGTCTTCAGTCTCTGCTGAACACGAGAAGTAGAACGATTCGGCGTTGTCCCAACGGACAAAGGTGATCTGCTGCACGAGGTCACCCTCGGTCACCATCAACCATCCATCGCCAAGGTCCTGGTCAACCAGAACCGCACCATTGCTGCGCTTGCCGGTGAGCCATCCGTCGGGGCCGTTCAACGCGGCAGCCCAATCTTTGGCTTCACACAAGCCGTCACAACCATTGTCGAAACTCAGCTCGGTGAAGATCCCAAAGGGCGATCCGTCAGCTGGGCTGAACGTCTTTCCGAAGAAGTCTTCGGCCTCCCACCCAACAGGGACCCACGCACCGATGATGTGCTCCTCATCGAACACATCATCAAGTTCGAACTCAACCCACTCGACCTCGAACGAGGAGACGGCAGGTGCCTCCTGCGTCGGGGGCGGTGATGTCACCCCCGGATCGGTCTCTTCTTGCTCCTCAGCAACCGTCGTTGTCGGTTCTTCCACGACCGTCGTTGTCGGCGCATCAGAGGTCTGGTCGTCGTTGTCTCCGCCGTCCGAGGCCGCAAGTTCAGCGGGGGCGGCAGAGCGGAGAGTCGTCTCGAACCTGGCCACCGTGATGGCGGGAGCGTCTGCAGAGTCAGATGTTTGACCAATCGAGCAAGCGGAGCCCAAAAGGGCGAGCAAGACGACGAGCAAAGTGAGGGGCGAACGAGCGCGCATACATGCAAATCGGCAGTCTGCTGCTCAATTTGAGCGCGGTGCATTTCGGAGGGACGTGTCCTCCGCTCCTACCGAGCCGTATGCCTAGACGGTTGAGGCTGGGAGAGGTCCCGGCGCCACTTCGTCGGCCAACCGACGATCTGCTGCCATCTCGAGAAGTTGGTACACGATCGTGGCACCGAGGGCGACAGCCCCCATGATCACCATTGCGGAGCGCAGGCCAATGACCTCCGCAAGTGCACCAAGGGGCGCAGCAGCAATACCGAAGCCGGCAAACGAGAGCTGCATCAGCGATTGCACACGACCCTGCATGACGTCGTCGGCGCCGGTGAGCGCCAGTGTGTTGGACAACGACTGAAACGCCGTGGTGAAGCCACCGATCACGACGACAACGCCGAAGGCCACAAGAACGGTCGGCGCCAACCCGAGCAACATCACAAAGATGCCAAACCCGGCGCCAGCGATCACCATGATCCGCTTGGCGCCCGGACCATCGGCCTTGGCTGCCAGCGGCAGAGAAACTGCGACGGCTCCGATAGCGCCGGCTGAGCTGATCAAGCCAACCCAGGTGTCATCAAGCCCGAAGATCCCTTCAACCAATGCCGGGATGAAGGCGACGTAGTTGAAGCCGAACATGATGATGAAGAACGACGACACCACAAGCCGCCGAAGCGGCCGGTTCGAGTTCACATAACGAACGCCAGCAGCAATCTCCGCGAAGGGATTGCGAGGTGTGGCGTCGGCTGCCGGGCGATGTGGCAAACGAGCAATCAAGACAAGCGAGACCAACGACATGATCCCAGAGAGCACGTACGCACCACCGATGCCAACGATGGCGATCCCCGCCAGCACTCCGGCGAGGGCAGGAGCGAAGACTCGGGTGCCGTTCATACTGAGCAATGACAATGTGATCGCATTGCCGAGCTGTTCGCGTCCGACCAGTTCTGAGGCCATTGCAACGCGGGCTGGACCATAGAAGGCGAAGGACAAACCCTGGGAGATCGAGGCAACGAGCAGCATCCAGAACTCGATGACGTCAAACAGGACCGCTGCGGCCATCGCGAAGGCGCCGATCATGATCAGACTTTGGCTCATGAGCAGCACGGTGCGCTTTGCGAAACGATCCGCGACGACTCCACCGAATGGTGTCGCCAAGAGCATGGTGAGTCCGAAGACGAGGTACACCAGCCCGAGCGCCCCTTCGCGTTCGGTCAGGTCCCAGGCCAACAAGCCTCGCAATACGAACTGGCCCTGGACAGACATGAACGAGAACACGCCAGCCCACCAGAGCATTCGATACTCGGGGATCTGGAGCGATGAAAGGGCTTCGCTCATCGAAGGTCTGGCAGGCTTGTTCATGAGGTTCGGGTTTCAAAGTACTGGCGAGTCGTACCAGAAGGTAACTCTTGGACTGTGACCCCTGTCTCACCCCTGAGTCCAGCGCCGTCGAGAGCGGTTTCAGTGGTAGGTGGCTTCCAGCCACCACGACCCGTCTTCAATGACCAAAAGGTGGGCAGAACCATCATCGAACACCACCTGCATACGGGCCCGGCGCCGGTGGGTCATGACATCCCACCACCGCTCCTCAACCGGCCAGGGGCCAGCCCATTCCTGCACGATCCGGCGTCGATCGCCACTACCGGCCAAGGTCGATCGATCGCTCGACGAGGCGTGTCGAGAAACGATTGATGGCGATGATGTCAGCTCACCTCGACCGGTGACCCCAACCCCAACACCAGCGACATCGAGCACCTCGACCGGCACCGGATCAGTAGGCACGCGCGCTGGGGACGGCAACGGAATCCGGCCTGGCCAAGGTTCACTGATCCACTGCCGACTCGTTGCCACTCGTTCTTCACCAAGGTCAACCGCCGCCGCAGGTAGCAACGTGATCTGTTCGGCAGGTCCGCGCCCTCCACGCCACTCTGGAACCGAAACCGCTTCGGGTCCAAGCAGTCCCTGAATCCTGGCGACAGCTCTGGTGACATCATCGGCCCGCTCGGCTCGACCACCCCAAAAACCGAGCTGTCGACCTGATGCAGGGACCACCTCGTCAGGAATCAGACTGAGGCGAATAATCCCTGCCCCGACTCCAACGTCGTCTGGTGGTTCGTTCTCTTGCTCTTGGTGTTGACGAGCAGACCGAGCAAGGTGGAGCCACCCATCCAACTGCCAGCGAGCTCGCTCGGCGAGGGCCGCAGCGGACAACGCCCCCTCATGACGCCAAAGCCTTATGTGTGTTTCACCCGATTCGGTTTCGGCTTCAATCGCGACCCGAACACATGCCAGCCCGTTTCCCGACAAAGACGCGTGCAGTTCATCAGCGAGTGCCTTTGCTGCGAAGGCGCAGCGATCAATCTGAAGAGCTGCTGGCTCGAACTGCCAGGTGACGGCCATGTCGGGTGCCGGGCGGCGGAGATCTGGCGGGTGCTGGTCCTCGCCCCTCGCAAGCCGGTGAGCAAGCTGGCCAACCTGCCCAAACCGTCCGATGACATCAGCGGGAACAAGATCAGCGAACGCCCCAATTGTTCGCAGGCCAAGACGTCCCAGCACGTCGGTGAGTTCAGGAACTGCTAGCTCACCAACGGGGAGAGGAGCAAGGAAATCTACAGACTCCCCGGCGGGGATAACCACGGCCAAACTCTCTGCCCGAACTGCTCTGGCGGCGAGGCGGGCGGCGAAGATACCGTCGGCGACTCCGATTCGGCATGCACCTCGTCCAGCCAGAATCGGCTCGACTGCCCCGGCAACTTCTTCACAGAGTTGTTCATCACCTCCGAAGAAACGAGATGGCCCTCGCGTTGGAAACCCCACGAGACCTGGCCCCGCGACTTCCACCTGAGGCGTGATGCCTTCGAGCGCTATCGCCACTGGTTCAAAGAGCCGACCCTCACGGTCGACATCGCGTTCGAGAATGGCGATATCAGGACATCGACCCTGCGCATCACGGCGTCGAATCCCGATTGACACGCCTTCGGCCCGAGCCGCGGGCGAACACGCCACCACACGATTGGCCACAACCACCGCAGCGGGCTCATCAAGGGGAACGCCCCATGCCACGACTGGCCAGTCTGGGCACCACACCACCAACATCCGAGTGGCTCGAGTTCCAGCTGTATGCATCGTCTCTCGCGAGGCCACGGCTACGAAGAGAGCGAAAGCACCGGGGCCAACTCTGGCGCCGCACTCAACTGACCGTTCTCATCAGGGAGCCAAACAGGCACCGTTGCAGATGCTGCACCTGTTCGCCGTCCTTTGACTCCGACAACGGCTCGCCGTTTGGTGAGGTGGCCATGACCAACCCCGATCCCCTCCCAGGAGCTGGCATGCACCTCAAAGGTCACATCCGTCGTACTCGGCCAGGTTCGTCCTCCATCGAGATGCACAAGCACCGACTCTTGTTCCCTGGCCCGGGCAGTCAGCCGACGACGATCCCGGTCCCCAACACGCAGACCTGGAGCAACTGCGACCATGTCGACCGACTCCAAAAGCGTGGCCACCACAGTTCCCCAGCGACCAGGGCCGGGATCTTGCACCACAAGCACACGATCAAGGCGAACCCCGAACTCCGAAGCCGCGGACAGATTGAAGGAGGGAACGCCAACAACCGCCAGCCACCCTTCAGACCCAAGGGCCTCTGCCATCACGGCCATGGCGAGTGACCATCCACCAACACCAGCGAACGCAACGGTGGTCCCCCGCTGAATACCCCCCCATGGCATCAAGGGGCGCAGAACTTCCGGCACCTCGAGAAGACGATCCTTTGAAAGTGTGACCGGTTTGATCTTGCGAAGAAGATCCGGGTCGAGCCGTTCGGCCAATGCCACCATCAGCCCAGTATCGAACACTTGTTCGATCGACGTCAACCCTGATATCGAAGATCTACGATTTCAGCATCGAGCCGTGCATAGGACTCTCGGAGTCCATCCAGATGTGATGCATCCGCATAGACCCCGACCACTGCGCCACCTGAGCCAGTGAAGGTAGCCGGTGCATCAAGATCTGCTGCCACGTCCACAAGAGCGAGCTGAGCCTCAGGCAATGGTCCGAGCCTTCTACGCAGCGACATGTTCTGACCAACAAGCTCGCCGAATCGGTCAGTGGCCCCCCACCGCAATGCTGCGCGGCCCTCGGCGACCAAACCAGCCAGTGATTTCATCGTCTCACGGACCAAACCCTCACCCGCGTCGAACCGAGACCGCAACGCCGCGTGATAGTTCCCACTCGGTTCAGCAGCCGACGCCCGGTAGGCCAAGAAAAGTGGTGGGAGCGTTGCCGGGTCGAGCCGTTCATACACACCGTGTGCCACACCGAAGCGAGCATTGGTGGACATCTCACCAAAGTCCATCGCCACCAAGCCACCGAACACTTGGATCACCCGATCCTGGAGGCCTGCGGTGATTCCAAGCTGTTCGGTTTCGACCGCAAGGGCTACCGAGGCCAACACCTCATCCGGCACTGCAAGATCACCGAATTCACACAAGCACCGAAGCGTGGCGACAACCAGAGCCGACGATCCTGCCAAGCCAACCTGTCGGGGAATCGTCGTCGAGTACGAGATGCTGAACCCACCGAGCTCGCCAGCCACCTCAGGACTCACGAGATCAACGAAGGTACGAATGGTCGCGACGATGAGGGGAACCGCCGTGGCGTAGCCATACCGGTCGACGTTCTCCACCAACGACCCGATGGACGACCACGAAGGTTCATCGTGCTCAGCAGCAACAATTCGAATGCCGCTGTTCGTGGCGTCTAACGACACCGTGCTGGCTTGGGCGTCTAACGACACCGTGGCCCTGAACTGGTCAACCGACAGGCCAAGCGTCCGGCCGCCGTATCCGTCAGACGGATTTCCCAGGATCCCGACCCGGGCGGGGGCCGAGTGGCTGATCAACCCTCGAAATTCTCCGGATCAGGGATCGGAACACCCGGCTTGTAGTGGATGTAAAGATCTTCGACGATCTGCTTCAATCCGTGGTCGTCCGCACCGGGCAACAGCTCGACCGTGATGGTCTGCTGATAAATGTGGACGGCCTCGACCTTGCCACTGTCAAACAGCAGCTTGGCCACCGCATCGGGCGGACGATTGCCGTACACAACTTCATCAATCCGGTACCGCTCATGCCCCATACCGGTGAACGACCGGTTGGTTTCAAAACGGACCCGACCGTGAACGGCGGATGGTTTTTGTACGACGCTGACCGGTTCACCCATAGCGGTCGCTGAGTTTAGCCACTCTCAGCACCAGCACCCCCAGCCCAATCGTGACAAGGGCCAGGACAGAGTGCACGATCTTGAATCCAATCGAGAATTCTCCGAAGAGTGTGCTCACTCCACGGACCCCCCACCAGCCGATTCCCAGAAGGGCAAAAAGAGCGAAGAAGCGCTTCGTCAAGGGGGAAACCGCACGTCTACGCTCCCAGGCCAACAGGCCAAGACCGATCAAGGCGACCACACAAAACCCCACCGCGACGCCAAGCCGCCACTGCCGAGACCATCCCACAAGAGATTCGTCATCGAGGACATTTCGAACACGATTTGTCCAAGCAAAGAGTGTCCAGCTGCTCAGGGCGACGCCAAGGGGAACCAAGTTTCGCCATGGTGCTCGACGAGCTCGCCCCTCCCCAATCGACGAACGACTTCGACCAGCCATGGATGTCATCTCATCCACCAACCAGATCGTCGGCGGTGATGCCACACTCGTCGATCACTTCGAGAAGTTCCGTCGTGACCTCATCGCTGAGCTGGTCTCCGCCGAGCAGTGCATCAAGGGCCGCTGGATCCAGGCTTGACGCCAGACAGCGGCTCGATTCAGGTGAGACCCCCAACAACATTTCGAGCTGCTCAGCCAGAGCCGCACTGACTTCTGCATCGACATCAGCATCATCAGAACCATCGACTAGCTCCGCGACTTCATCCTCGGACAGAGCAGAGGGAGCCGCCCCACATTGTTCGTCGACATACCCACGAAAGCGTCGATCAGCTTCGCTGCCATCTCCATCAGCAAGCGCATCGAGATCATCGAGTTGTTCAACGGTCAACGCGAGCACGTCGTACCCGACAGTTTCGAGCTCGGCGTCAAGGGCGTCGACCGATACCTGGATCTCTTCGACATCGGGACGAACGTCGTCAGGCGCTCGGTCGGCCAGAACGACGAGCCGGGCCTCCCACGCTTCGATGAACACCTTGGTTTGTGCCGGATCACTGGCCACTCGCCCGAGCGTCGGCTCAAACCGCATGTATTCGATCGCTCGCTCACAGAAGCCATCGAGCTCGCCTTCCGCTGCATCTTCGCCGCCGCCCGAACAGGCACTGGCAACCAAGCACACCCCAAGCAGGGTGCGAACGATCAATGTTCGTTTGCCAAGCACGGACGACGAGCGTACCGACAACACTCGGCGAGATGAGGGCGGCCCCAAGAGCGCTGACTCAGAAGAGGGCCGCTTGGCCACCGGGTGGAAGTCGATGGCACCCCGACCACGGCAATGTGTCCATGAACACCCAGGACCGCCGATGAATCGCGGTTGGCCCGTAGCCCGCGATGGCCGCTTTGTGACGAGGGCACGGATACCCCTTGTTCAGTTCGAAGTCGAAGCCCGGATAGGCCTCCGCCTCGGCGCGCATGATCCGGTCACGGCTGACCTTGGCCAGGATGGACGCGGCAGCGATCGACACCGAGATCGAATCGCCCTTCACCAGCTTGCGTGTGTTGGCGTGGCCAACAAAGTCCCACTTACCGTCGAGCAGCACCGCGTCAGGGGTCACGCCGAGCCCGTTGATGGCCCGACGGGCCGCCAACTTCTGCGCTGCTGACATGCCGAGTTGATCACATTCGTCGTGGCTGACATGGCCGATCGCCCATGCGTCGACCCAATCGACGATCCGGTCGAACATTGCCTCTCGCTCGGACTCGGTGAGTTGCTTGGAGTCACGGAGTTTGTAGATCCGTCGATCTCGAGGAACGACCACCGCCCCGATCGTCAAGGGACCAGCCCAGGCTCCTCGGCCGACCTCATCAATTCCGACAACAACCTGAGCACCTGCGTCCCAAAGCGCCCGCTCTTCTGCGAGCCCGGGCGATGAGGATTTGAGCGCCTTTCGGAGCTTCGGCACGACCGCTGTCTTGGAGGCCATGCTCGGTGACGCTAGCTTCCCGCCGTGGTGAACTTGCCGAGAGACAACCAAGAAGCTGAAGATCAGGGCCGCGTTGCGGTGGCGGATCAGCTCCGTCGAGGACTCCACGGGCTCGTTGGATTCGAGCACGATGCCGAGGACCTCGCCGTACTCGCAGCTGGCCTCAGCGAGTTGTTCGATGGCCTTTCCACCGAAACCCCACGCACCAAAGCAGGCGGAAAATGGGAGTCACCCGATCTCATCGTCGTTCCGGACGATGGCGAAGAGTTTCCCAACTCCATCGATCGACCTGTCTCTGGCCCCGGCAATCCGTGGAGCGTGCCTCTGCAAGTGATGCGACGAGGTGACCGAGCCGAAGCCACGGTTGTCTTGGGAGCCGGATATGAGGGAGCGCCGGCCCGGAGCCATGGTGGCGTCGTTTCTGCCATCTTCGACGACCTGTGTGGATTTCTGCTGATTCTCGAGCGGTCGCTGGCGTACACCGCATCACTCACGATCTCCTACCACGCAGGCACCCCGCTCGATACGCCGATCACCTTCGGCGCGTGGGTCAGCGAACGCGACGGCCGCAAGCTTCGAATGAAGGGGGAGTGTCGTAGTGGCGAGGAGCTGCTGACGACCTGCGAGGCATTGTTCATCACGGTTCCCCCGATTGTCTCTGGCGACTAGTCGTGTTGGTCGTTCGACTTCTCGTCGACGTACTTGGCCCGGTCGTCCTCATCGTCGCCATCGGGTCGACGCTCGGTCACCGACTTCAGATCGACGTCGGGTCGCTTTCCAAGTTGGCCTACTGGATTCTGGGGCCCGCCTTTGCCTTCAATATTTTCTCCGAAAGTGAGCTCGCCGGAGGAGTCGCGCTGAAACTCAGTGTTGCGGCAGTCGTTGGCATGTTTGTTGCGGCGGCCGCGACCTGGGCCATCGCAACGTTCACGGGCCTCACCCCCTCGGAGCGCTCAGCCGACGTGATGACGGCGTCCTACGGCAATGTCGGCAACGCGGGATTGGCAATCTCGGCGTTTGCGCTTGGCGACGACGTGCTACCCGCCGCCGGCGTCCTCATGGTCGTCATCAATATGGTGGGGATGACGCTTGGTATCACGCTGGCGACCGCTCGCAGCGGCGGCGCACTCGCCGGGCTTCGAACAGCCCTGTCGGCACCAATGACGATCGCCGCGTTCGTTGCGCTCGTCGTGAACCTGACGAACACGTCGGTGCCGCTGGTGGCTGAGCGTTCGATCGGTTTGTTGGCCGCCGCGCTGATTCCCGTCATGCTGCTCGCCCTCGGCATCCAATTGTCGCTCACAGGGTGGCGACTGCCGACGGTGAGCCTGACAACGAGCGCTACGGCAAAGCTCGCAATCGCTCCCATCGTCGCCACGTTGGTAGCCGCAGCGCTCGGCTTGAGCGGTGACAACCTCGGTGCCGTTGCGATTCAATCTGCGATGCCACCAGCAGTATTCTGTCTCGTCGTGGCGAAAGAACATGACTTGGAGATCGATCGGGTGACGACGAACGTCGTCGCGATGACCGCACTGTCGTTGATCACGTTGCCGATTGTTTTGGCCGTCGTCGTCTAACGAGAACCACGCGGAATCGATCTGCTCGGACTCGGAGCTATTGGAACGAGTCGCCGGCTTCGGGAACTGCCTCGAGGCCTTCTGTCGAGCCTGCGAGCAGGGCCTCACCCTTCGGTTCCATCGTGAACCAATCGGCGTCGAGCCCTGGACACCGAATGATCACTTCGTCGTCAGCTTCCACGTCCCACAGCAGTGCGGGGCGATAGCCGTGCCAGCGAATGCCGAACGAAGCGATGCCATGACTTGTCGCCGCCCCATGGACCTCGACGTTTCCGCCCCGCCACGCGCTCGGGAAGGATGGGAGAAGATCGAGAGCGCCAGGACGATCGTCGATGAGCAGCGAGCGAGCACCCAACCAGTAGGTCGCAGCGCGGACCGGGTCGTCGCTTCCGAAGCTCCCGCTCGGAGAGGCCTCCTGGGCGAATTCGCCAAGACGATCGATCGACGTCGGGATGTCGGGGCGAGCCTCTGCATGGAGACTTGCGCTTCGCTTGGTGAGGTCCATGGCCGGTTCGGGCTGACCAGCAGTGATCAACAATCGAGCCAGGCCGAGGAAGGCTTCGGCAATCGCGGCGTCGTCACCCGACTTCTCGATCAACCTGGTGAGCTGGGCTGCCGGCGCCAACATCTCCGCCGCCATCGGCTCATCGTCGGCGAGACGTGCCGCTCGACCAACACCCGAAAGGATCGCCGCAGCGTCAGCAGGCGAAGACGTCAGCTTCGTCGGGAAGGAGCCGGCGAAGGCACCGAGCGCCCCCAGCACCTCGGCGACTGCTCCGCTGAGCGCAAGGCCTTCGAGGATGCGACCCGCTCCCGGTTCGAACTCAGTGATTCGGCCCGGCAGCTTGGCCGCCGCCATCATCAAACGGGTGCGTGAGGCCAGCGCCTGTTGGGAGACCCCGTTATCCGGAAACTCGAAGCGGCCGCCCCGTTCCAAAATGGTGGTCCATCCCTGGGCCACGTCGTCGGCTGCCGGTACTGAGGCAGGATCGACGAGGGTGCCGACAACGAACCGGATCGTTGTTCGGTGCGGAACCGGATAGAGGGCGACCGCGGTCGGCCCATCTCCAGAAACCGATGAGCCAACGAGGTCTCCTCCGGCCAGCAAGGTGTCGAGCACATCGTGATCTGCTCCAACGCCGAAATGGTTCGGCGTGCGCGGCAGCGAGATGTGTGTTGTCGGACCTTCGCCAACATCTGCTCCAACGGTTGGCGCTTCACCGACAGTGATGAACACCGGAGACGACGGCGTTTTTCCGTCGTGCAGCTCTGCACTGAGTCGCCGAGACGGCTGACCATCGAGATTCTGGGGGCGAATGGCGAGGGCGAGGGCGAACGGAACCGGCGAGGCGTTTTCGAACTCGAGGACCATCACCTGCTCGCCTGCGACATTGGCGGCGTAGATGCGTTGAATGGCGTCGCCAGAAGGAATGCGGACCGAGGTCTCGACAACGGGGCCAGCTCCGATCCGCCGCTGACGAACGGCCGGCTCTTTCGCAGGCAGGTGCCACCGATCGTCCGCTCCGACAAACCAGTCGATGCTCCACTGCTGTCCGTCCAGTTGAAGTGCGCCGCCACCATCGACCCGTGCCGGAGCTGCTGAATCGAGTACGCCGACCAGCGTGTGACCAGCATCCGCTGGCCGTTCTACCGACCTAGGAGCAAGGGAGAGATCGGGCATTCGCCCACCCTATGAAGGGCCTGACCCGCCTCAAACCTCACGACTTCGTGACGAACGCGGGGTTCGTTGCTGAGGACGGACAGCCCTATCCTCGCTCTGTGTCCGCTGCGGTGATCATTCCCATCAAGTCGTTCGACTTGGCCAAAGGTCGCCTCGCTACTCGGCTCTCTCCTGCGGAGCGCGCGGCTCTCGCCAAGAACATGGCGACGACGGTCATCGCGGCCGCCCACGATCTTGTGGTCTATGTCGTCTGCGACGATGCAGAGGTTGCCGCGTTCGCGATTGCCCAGGACGCGAATGTCGTGTGGCGGCCCGCTCGCGGACTCAACGGTGCGGTGGAGGACGGACGCGAGGCGGCAGCCGCCGATGGCCATGACCGCATCATCGTTGCGCACGGCGATCTCCCGAAGGCCCGAGATCTCACATGGCTTGCGGATGCCACCGGCGTTCTCATCGTCACGGATCGACGGTCCGATGGCACGAACGTCATGAGTCTGCCCGTCGATCCTGCGTTCGGGTTCGCGTACGGCTCCGGTTCGGCCGATCTCCATCGCACAGAATCCGAACGACTTTCATGGCCCGTCGAGATCGTCCACGATGACGATCTCGGGTGGGATATCGATGTTCCAGAAGACCTCGTCGTCTTCGAGAACCTCTGATTCTCGAGCCCCTTGATTCTTCAGAAAGACCTCAGATGACCGCAGCCCAGAACCCGCTCACCCCCTCCCCTATCTCGATGACCGTTGCGACACGAGATTTGCCGACGCCGCAGCGAGCGCTCGCCATCGGCGCACACCCCGACGATGTCGACTTCGGATGTGGCGGCACTCTGGCCAAGTGGGCAGCTGACGGATGCATCGTCAGTGTTCTCGTCTGCACCGACGGGTCGAAAGGCACCTGGGACCCGAACGCTGACGAGGCGGCGCTGATCGACGTTCGTCAGCACGAGCAGCGAGCGGCGGCCACAGCCCTCGGCGCCATCGGCGAGGTTGGATTTCTTGGCTGGACAGACGGCGAACTCGACTCGACGCTGATCCAGCGTGAGCAGGTCGCCCACTGGATTCGCAAGACGCGCCCCAACATCGTGTTGGGTCACGATCCGTGGAAGCGGTACCGGCTCCATCCGGATCACCGCAATGCTGGCCTTCTCACCACCGACGGAATTGTCGCCGCCCGCGATCCCAAGTTCTTTCCTGATCAGGAGTTTCCTCATCACCGACCGGACCGTCTGTTGCTCTGGGAAGCGGACGAACCGGATCACGTCGAAGACGTCACCGGCCAGCTCGAAACGAAGTTTGCGGCGTTGATGGCTCACGAATCACAGTTCGAATCAACGATGAAGACGGGTCCGGGGGCAGATCGAAACAGCCCAGAAATGGATGCGTTCCGAGCTCGAGTCGAAGCCAAACTCAGTGCTGCTGGCATGGCGGGTGGCGTCGAGCACGCCGAAGTCTTCAAGCTGATCGACGATCTCTAGATCATCGAACGTGCCTACCTCAGCCGACGAAACGGCGCAGCGAGTCTGTGGAGTCGACGGCGCTCCGGGAGGATGGGCGGTTGTTTCCGCCGTCCTCATTGCAAATGGGACGAGGGCGAAGACCGCCCCTTCGGATGTCGCCTTGGTGCTCTCGGATCTTCGGGTCGCGTTCGGATCCTCACTGAACTCCGCGGTCGAGTCCGTTCGCCGCGGTGATCTCTCGGCTCTCGCGATCGACATGCCGATTGGCCTGCTCGATGAGCGGCCCCGCGCCGCTGACCGAGAAGCTCGAGCGCTGCTCGGTCCACGTCGATCCTCAGTCTTTCCGACTCCCGTGCGAGCAACGATCGGCGCAGTCGACTACCTGGATGCGTGCGAACGATCGCGAGCCGCATCAGGGAAGGCGCTCTCGAAACAGGCATTCAACCTGTTGCCGAAGATCATCGAATTGGATGAACTTATTCGTCCGCAAGATCAGGACCACGTTGTGGAAGCCCACCCCGAACTGGCTTTCATGCGCCTCGCGGGAAGTCACCTCACCCATCCGAAACGAACGGCCGAAGGCAAGAGCTGCCGACTGGCGCTGCTCAACGCCACGTTCGGCGCACCAGCAGTCGCCGCCGCTCTCCGACCAAGAGTGGCGCCAGATCTCGACATCATCGATGCACTGGGCAATCTGGTGACCGCGGCCCATGTCGCCCGCGGAACCGAACGCCGACTCGGGCACGATATTGACTCGACAGGCAAGCGGGCTCAGGTCGTGTACTAGTTCAAAGCTCAGTCCCGCGGATGGGCAGACCAGCGGCGACGTAGGAAGCATCGATCGCCGTCATCGTCGCAACGGCATCAACCCCGCCCGTGGCGATTGGGCCGTCGTTCAAGACTGCGTCGCGAAACGCAACGAGCTGGCAGTGATACGTCGTGTCGCCACCTATTTCTTCGTCGACAACCGGTTGGGCACCTGTGTCGGTCGACGTCACCACAATGCGATTTCCAAGGTGGGGGGCGATCGGGTTCGTCACCTGCATCTCCCCGTCACTGCCCGACACGGTCAGCCACGCCGCTCGTTCCACTCCTGGCTTCATCGACGTCGCGACGCGAGCGGTGATGCCACCCTTGAACGTCATGTCGATCGTCGTGTCGACGTCGACATGGGGTCGTCCCTCCTCCATGGACGCGGCCACGACCGTCGGCTCCGAACCGGCGGCGAAGCGAGCCCACTGGAGCGGGTAACAACCGAGATCCATCAGCGCCCCTCCCGACAGTTCCCATGCGTGGCGAACCTCGTTGTCCGGCGGGACCTCAACGTTGAATCCAGCGTCGATCCGCTCAATCTGTCCGATGATGCCATCATCGAGCAACGCTCGAATCCGAGATGCCAGTGGGTGGTAGCGCCAGTGATAGGCCTCCATCAGCACGAGGCCCGTCTCCTTGCCGACCGCCACCATCTCGGCAGCCTCGGTGGCGTTGGATGCGAAGGGCTTCTCGCACAGCACGTGTTTCCCCGCTCGCAACGCCGCGATCGTCCACTCGTGATGGAGGCTGATCGGGAGTGGGTTGTAGATCGCATCTACTGAGTCGGACTCGATGACCTCTGCGTAGGAGTCCAAGACGTGGTCGATCCCAAACGCTTCCGCTTGCGTTCGCGCCCGATCTTGATCACGCGCCGCGATGGCTGTCAGGGATGTTCCAGGAGTGTCAGCCACCGGAAGGAACAACGCCTTGTCGGAAATGCGGGCCGCGCCCAGCACTCCGATCCGCAGCTCTGATGGTATTTGATCGGTCATGTGAGCTCCTCGCGTCGTGGCTCGAGCCACTGATGGAGCGTGCCCGCGACGGCCTCCATCTCCTGCTCATCTTCATACTTCGTGCGAGGCCAGAAGAAACCTCGCAGCCCGTCTTTCGGGTTTCTCGGCACCACGTGTGCATGCAGGTGCGGCACGCTCTGACTCACGGTGTTGTTCATCGCAACGAAGCTGCCCTTCGCCTCAAGCACTTCCGTCATTGCTTCGCTGATGATCTGGACTCGGCGAAAGAAGGGTTCGACGTCGGATGGAGAAAGCTCGGCCAACGTCTCAACGTGGGTTCGCGGCACAACGAGCACGTGGCCCTTGAAAAGCGGAACGCGGTCCAGAAAGGCGACAACGTCATCGTCCTCCCAGACCCGGTGCCCCGGTTCTTCCCCTCTGACGATCTTGCAGAAGACACAGCTCGACTCGACCATGTCGCCACCTTCGCACACTCATTCGAACACCAAGTCACGCGGGGGTCCACCGCCGCTGTCCGAGTGGCTTCTAGCGTGGCATCAACACGAGAACTTTTTTCTCTGGAGGCCTTTTCGGTGCCCGCCCAACCACCGATCTACGGAATTGACTTGATCACCGACGCCGTCGGACAAACTGTCGATCCCGCCCAGCATCGGATTGTTGCAATCGGGCTGAGTCTCGCCACCCGGACCGAACGCTTCGACGGACCGGAATGTGATCTGATCAAGCTGCTTGACGAGCGTCTCGGCGCACTCCCTGCAGGGGTCATCGCGACCTACAACGGATCGTTGTTGGACCTACCGCTCATCGCTGCTCGGGCTGAGATGTTCGGAGTCGCTACCTCGCTTCGGCTACGGACTGATCGGCGGGCGGCGCCAGACAGCCCGATCCTCGATCTGACCGAAGCGATTTGTGCGGCGTGGGGGCCCCATCAGCATCTCGATCTCCGTCGCTTCTACTCCGAGTCAAGCCGTAAGAAACGTCGAGGACGCCTCGATCCCGAATCACTGATCCCGGAGTCCAACGAACTGACGCGCCGAGATCCCTGCAAGGACGCAGTCCTGGCTCGCCGTCTCACAGAGCGCCGCTGGCAGCAGGCCCGCAAGTTCATCGATCGTATGCCGGTTCCCGCCGGTGACCGGGTGCGGACGCCCGTGTTCGTCAATGCAAGTGGCGGGGACGATTTCGCCCCTCATCAAGCCACGGGGACCGACGACGGCGCCTCATTTCGTCGGCGCTCAACGGACCGCTAGGTGCCACACAACGAAATCCCCGACCGTGCACTGTCACTTTCGGGATCGGGGCGCTAGCTTTTCGTTGTGCTTCTCGAGCTCGGGCCGCTCCCGACCGATGCCGTTCTGCAGTGGTCGCGAGTTGCTCGCCGCGTCATTTGCGAACTCCGGCTCGAACCGGGGGACCTCGACGGGATCGTCTCAGATGACCTCCTTGCCGGCTGGGCACACCTGATCGACGGCTGGGAAACAAGTGCGAGCGAGCACCGGGGAACCAATCCGAGCCTCGACTTTCGGTGGTCCCATACCATTGACACGGAGATGGCCGAATACCTCCTGCATGGTCTTGACCACGCACTGCACTCACCACACCTTCGGAGCCGCTTCACCGATGAAGAAGCGAAGGCTCACTGGGGGCTCACCTGTTGTGTTGTGCAAGCGTTCGTTGACGGACTGAGCACCGAGGGGCACTGCCACGAGCACTACGTGGATCAGGTCCGAGCCTCATTTTCCACTGCGCTCGACCACTGAGTCGACGCGGTGTCCCCGAGCCGAAGGGCTCAGGCGCTTCGCAACGCCCGGCCCGGCGTCACCGATCGGTCGAGCTCCCCTTCGTTCATCACACGAACACCGTCGACCAGGACATGTGAGATTCCCACGGACGGGAGCGCAGGGTTTGCAACCGTGGCTCGGTCACCAATGGTCGCCGGATCGAAAATCACGATGTCCGCGTCGGCACCCCGTTGCAGCCTGCCCTTGCGAGCAAGCGCCGGGATCATCGCTTCGATTCGCTGCGCCGGTTGAATCGTCATCTTGGCCAACGCCGACTGAAGATCAAGAACCCCGAGGTCGCGCACATAGCGCCCGAGAACGCGGCTGAACGTCCCGCTGGCCCGCGGATGATTGTTGAGACTTTCCTCCGCGATCGCATCGCTTCCCACGAAGATCCATGGCGTTGCAAGCGCGAGCTGCACCTCCTCCTCAGGGATCGAACCGAGCGCAGCCACCAGCTTGTTCTCAGCTTGGGCAGCCAGGAAGCTCTGCTCGGTGAGAAGCTCTTCGGTGCCCGCAATCTGCAGGTCGCCATATCCCAGCCGGTAGCGGCCCTGCCAGTCGCCCGCAAAGCGATAGCTCGCCAATGTTGTCGCCCAGAAGTCGTAGGGGTAGACGTCGGCGGTCACATCGATTCCGGCACTCCGTGCCGCCTCGAGCCGCTCAATCGTTTCTGCCATCACGAAGGTTCCACCCGTGCTGGCGAGATGCTCGATATGGACCGAGATCCCGGTTCGCTCTGCCAGTGCCAACACTTCTTCGATCGCCTCGAAGCTGGTTCCAGGAGGATCCGGATCCGAATAGCGAACATGGAAGAAGGCGGTATGCCCTAGCTCGGCGAGCACGGCCGCGAGCCCATCGAGTTCTTCGGTACTCGTCCCGGGCGAATACTCCGGCGAAAAGGCCACGCCAGCGAACCCGTTCCCAATGTTGAATCGGGCGAGCTCGGAGAACTCGGTGATCAGTTCGGGGGTCGGGGCCTCTTCCGGCTTGAGGCCCAGGTCCTCATTGCGCAAGAAGTGCTGATGGAACGCACCACCGAAGTGCACCGGGGTGTTCCCCTCGAAATCGTCAAAGAAGGCATTGGCGTAGTTGTTCACGCCGTGCATCGCCAGGTTCGTCGTGACTCCGTCGGCCGCCTTGAACCAAATGCCGAAAGGGTTGGGCTCATAGGACAAGATGTCGATGAAGCCGGGAGCAACCACCTGTCCCCCGGCGTTGATCAGCTCCCGAGCCTTCATTGGCGGCGGAGCGATCGCGGTAATCAACCCTCCGTCGATACCGATGTCGAGCACACCATCGAAGCCGCTCGCCGGATCGATCACGCGACCGTTGGCAATGACCAAATCAAAGACATGATCCGGGCCAACTTCTGGCCCCGCATCGGCGAGGGCCGGAGGAGCCGCCAGGGATTCTCCGTCACCCACAGGAGAGACCGACGAATCGTTCTGATCCGTGCCCGGCGCGGTGGTTCCGCCCACGCCGTCACCTCGCGAGAGCTCGGGCAACTGCCGGCCAAGCGCCGTCGCAGCTGCGCCAAAGCCCAGCGCAACGAGAATTTGGCGGCGCGGATGAGGCGGCGGGGTTGAGGGTCGCCCGGGCATAGGGCGTCATCCTAGGGACCTAGCCCTTGGCCACTACCCTCGCTCCCTTTTCTGTAGGTCGGGCAGCTCCAAGGTCTCCCACAACGTGGCGTCAAAAAGCATCTCCAGAACATTGGTCAACAAGTATCTCGCCTCGTCGTCTGCGGACTGGAACATCGCCGATGAGACCACCTGAGACGACACGCCCCGCAGCGCCACCCATCGGGCAAACGACCCCTCATCAAACCATTCGGCGGCGGACGCCTCGATGCCGGGCACGACAAATCGCCCATCAATCACACCCTCGCGAACATCCTCCCACGACGACGTTGCCGAATAGTCGAGGAGCCGCTCCGCACAGAACTCGGCAAGCTCAACGAGGACTGCCGGAAGGGCTTCGTTCCACGCGATGGAAGGATGATGATGGAGCAGTTCATCGAGCGTGATGGCCCGCCCGGACCGGGCCAGCCCTGGCGAGCATTGCGCCAGAGCAGCGCGAGCACGAAGCGTCTCGGTGAGCCAATGGGTGAGCCAGAAGTTCAGCAGAGGATTGGCTGGCGGCTCCGTTGCCACGCCAAGGAGCCGACACATCACATCGACCACCAATCCGGAGGCCCGGCCTGCGGCAATACGAGGTCCGGTCGGACGCCACATCTCCGTCAGCGCAGCGCCGCTTCGCCCCACGACCGTGAACGAGCGGACATCCGGGTTGGCCGCCCGATGACGAGAGTTGACGACGAGACCAACTCCGCGGGTTCGGTCCGGCACTCTCAAACCCACCAACGAGCGAATTGGGTCGCTCCCCTCGAGCTTCACCGGTGGATTCGGGCCGCCAACCGCGAATTCGATCAGATACGAGTCAGCACTTGCGTGACCCCAGGGTCCGTTCATCAGCTGGTCGAGCCAGTCGAGAAGTTGCTCGTGCGATGGAGAACTCATTGACGAGTTCTGGGAGTAGTTCGGCACAGTGCCTCCGTTCGGTGCTTTCCGAAGGGGCCAACGGCACCGAGTCGACACCCAGAGGGGCCGTGCTGGGGATCAGTATGTCGAAACGACGGTTCGGTCCCACCAGGCTCACCGAACCAGCGGCAACGGGCAGCTACTCTCCAGGGCGTGACGTCTGAGCTCCCCGCTCTTTATCGGCTCGGCATCGTTGGTGCCGGTCAGATCGCTCGGATGACCCATCAGGCTGCGGTGAAACTTGGCATCACCCCCCGTCTCTTGGCCGAAGAGAGCGACGATTCAGCGGCGCTCGCCGCCCCAGACGCTGTCTACGGTCACCCAGACTCACTCGCGGCATTTGCCGACACCTGCGATGTGATCACATTCGAGCACGAGCGGCTCGACCTCGGGCTACTCCGCCGGCTCGAAGAAGCCGGCTCCACGATCCGGCCCGGGGCAAAGACCATCGCTGCTGCCTTCGACAAGATGCACCAGCGCCGGGTGCTCCTCAACCGCGGTTTCCCGGTCCCCGTGTTCGCCGAGGTGCGTGGACCTGATGACCTCATGGACTTCTCCACTGTCTTCGGTTGGCCAGTCGTACTCAAGTCGGTACGCGCCGGACGCGATGGCGAAAAGGGTGTTTGGATCGTCGAGAATCAGAACGAAGCGCTCAAAGTCATCAGCGAAAACAGCGATCGTCAACTGATGGCGGAGAACTACCAGCCAATCGTCAAGGAACTCGTCGTTCTCGTCGTGCGACGTCCCGGCGGAAACTCGCGCTGCTACCCCGTCGCCGAAGTAGTGCAAGCAGATGGCGTGTGCCGTGAAATTCGCATGCCCGCATCCATCGGACATCGGGTGGCGACCGAGGCTCGCGACATCGCAACCCGCATTGCTGATGAACTCGAAGCCGTTGGCGTGCTTGCCGTCGAACTCTTCCTCACCACCGATGGGCTCGTCGTCAATGAACTGGCGGCCCGACCCCACAACGCCGGACACGTCACCATCGAGGGTTGTCCGACCTCGCAATTCGAAAATCACGTTCGAGCCGTTCTCGACCTTCCGTTGGGACCGACCTGGGCAAGCGCTCCTGCCGCGGTCACCTTCAATGTGATCGGCGGCCTCGACGGCATTGATCCCGCCGACTATCTCCCTGAAGCGTTGGCAATTGAAGGAGTGCACGTGCACCTGTACGGCAAACGACCGCGACCGGGCCGCAAACTCGGCCACGTCACGGCGATCGGTGATGAAATGGAACTAGCTCGAGAGATGGCACAGCGAGCAGAAGCAGCACTGCACGGTCGGCGGCCGTGGTGAATCAACCTGGTGCATTCCCCACCTCGGTCCTCAACGTCGTTGATCACCCGCTCGTTGCCCACAAGATCACGCTGCTTCGGAGCGTCGACACTGGACCAGCGGAATTTCGTTCCCTCTGCCAGGAGGTCACCCTTCTGATCGCATATGAAGCGCTCCGCGACCTCCCCACAACAGAAACGACGGTGACGACACCGATCACCGACACGGTCTCTCAAGAGCTCGCCGGGCTCGCTCCGGCGGTCGTCGGCATCCTGCGTGCGGGGCTTGTCATGGTCGACGCCATTTTGACCCTGGTCCCCCAAGCCCGGGTTGGACATCTCGGGATGTACCGAGACCCAGAGACCCATCAACCGGTCTCCTACTACAACAAGCTGCCGATCAACATCGATCAGCGAGAAGTGCTCTTGGTCGATCCGATGCTCGCCACCGGCGGCAGCGCGGTCGCTGCCATCGACGCACTCGTGGAGGCTGGGTGCACGCGAGTCCGGCTGCTGTCGATCCTCGGCTGTCCAGAAGGGGTGTCCGCAGTTCACTCAGCTCATCCGAATGTGCCGATCACCCTTGCTGCTCTTGATGAACGCCTGAACGACAACGCCTACATCGTCCCCGGCCTCGGAGATGCCGGCGACCGAATCTACGGAACGCTCTGATGCCAGACACGTCCGCCGACGATGCCACGCGCTCAATCGACTGGGACGAGTTGCGCTCGGCAGCCCGCGATGCCACCAAGCACGCGTACGCCCCATACTCAGACTTTCAGGTTGGAGCGGCCGCGCTGTGCGACGACGGTCGAATCATCATCGGGTGCAACGTCGAAAACGTTTCCTACGGGCTCACGCTCTGCGCGGAATGCGCCCTCGTGTCCAACCTGCACACCAGTGGCGGAGGACGTCTCGTCGCTGTCGCTTGTGTGTCAGGTTCCGGCGAGGCATGTGCGCCCTGCGGACGGTGTCGACAGCTCTTGCTCGAACACGGAGGCGGCGACTGCCTCGTCGACTCACCAAACGGTCCCATGACGGTCGATCAACTTCTTCCATGGAGCTTCGGACCGACCCGCCTCGCGGAAAGCTGACTAGTCCCGGGCACTCAGGAGTGCAGGAACCTCGCGGATCGAGCTGAGCACCGGGAACTCCAGTGTTTGGTCCTCGCTCGTCGTCTGCTCATGGCCCCACGTGATCGCGTAGGGAATATGTGCAGCCTGACCGCCGATGTTCAGGATCGGCAACACATCGGACCGGACAGAGTTGCCGACCATGAAGAAGGTCGCGGGGTCTATCTCGAGGCGAGACAACACTCGGCGATACGAAACCTCGTCCTTTTCTGCCATGACTTCGACGGCATCGAACCGGTCTGCGAGCCCTGATTCTGCGATTTTGGACTCCTGGTGAAAGAGATCACCCTTGGTCAGCAACACCAAGCGATACTTCTGTTCGAGTTCGCCAACCACGAACTCCACACCGTCAAGCAGCTCAACCGGATGTGCCAGCATCTCCTTGCCCCACTCGACGATCTCTTGAATCGCTCCGACGGGGATTGCTCCATTGCTGGCCGCGATGGCTGTCTCGATCATCGACAAGGTGAAGCCCTTGATGCCGTAGCCGAAGACCCGAAGATTGTCGCGCTCCCGGGTCAACAACCGCTCGCTCACCTCCTCTTCTGAACACCAGGGCGCCAGAAGTGCACGGAAGCGATCCTCGGTGACGGCGAAAAACGTCTCGGAGTGCCACAACGTGTCGTCGGCATCGAACCCCACCGTACGGATCAGCATGGGGTCGAAGGAACGCCCTTGATCAGGGTTCAGTGAAGCGGTGTCTGCAGACATGAGAGGTGAAACGGTAGGTCAAACGTGTGCACGCTTGGCCGATAGTGTGACGTATGGATCTGACTTCTGAAGTCATCAGGCGAGCGCCGAAAGTTCTTCTTCATGACCACCTCGATGGTGGGATGCGCCCTACAACGGTGATCGAGCTGGCAGCCGAGACCGGCTACGACGGCCTCCCCACCACAGACCCGGATGACTTGGCGGCGTGGGTTCGGCGCGGCGCAGACCGCAACAAGCTCGAGCTGTATCTCGAGACCTTTGCGCACACGGTTGGTGTGACACAGACCCCCGACGCGCTCGAGCGCACCGCACGGGAAGCAGCCGAAGACCTTGCGGCGGACGGCATCGTGTACGCCGAGGTTCGCTTTGCGCCCGAACAACACCTGGAAAAAGGCCTCACGCTCGACGAGATCACCGAGGCCGTGCTTCGAGGGCTGGCAGCGGGAAGTGCGGGGACCGACCTCACGATTGGCTTGATCTGTTCGGCCATGCGTCAGGCTGCTCGATCCGCAGACATCGCCCAGCTCGCGGTTCGCCATCGGGACGCAGGCGTGGTCGGATTCGACATTGCTGGTCCCGAAGCAGGGTTTCCACCCGCTCGCCACCTCGACGCATTCCAATATTGCATGCGTGAGAACTTCCACATCACGATCCACGCTGGTGAAGCGTTCGGACTTCCCTCAATCCACGAAGCACTGTCGTATTGCGGTGCCGAACGACTCGGTCACGGCATGCGGATCGTCGACGACATCACGGTTGGACCAGACGGACGGGCCGAACTCGGCCGTCTCGCCTCGTTCGTCCGAGATACCCGAGTACCACTCGAGGTGTGCCCGACCTCCAACGTCAACACCGGCGCCGCAGGATCGATCGAAGAACATCCCATCGGCCTCCTCCGCCGCCTTCGCTTCCGGGTCACCGTCAATACCGACAACCGCCTGATGAGCAACGTGTCGCTCAGCGACGAGTTTCTCAAGCTTCATGACGCATTCGGCTATGGCCTCGGCGACATGGAGTGGTTGACGCTCAATGCCATGAAGAGTGCGTTCTGGCCCTTCGAGCAGCGGCTCAAGATCATCAACGAAATCATCAAACCGCGATACGCAAGCCTTCGGGATTCCGGGCTCTGACGATCGGCTCACGG
>CALHCB010000004.1 GCA_937930695.1 uncultured Acidimicrobiales bacterium
GGTGTGACGATTGGTCCGGACACCATCAACTCGCCCTGGACTCCTCGAGGAAGATCTTCACCCGTGACCAGGTCGACAGTTTTGTAGTGGGCCAGTACGCCGCCAAGCTCTGGATCTCCCGCAATGCCAGCCGGGCGGAACTTGCCGTGGGTCGTCCACAGTTTCTCGTCGGGGTCGTCCGGCACGTGGCAGGTGGCCGCGGCAGTCGTTTCTGTCTGGCCGTAGCCCATCGAGATCTCTCGTGGGTCGAAAACCTCTCGGATCTCGGGCCAGATCGACGCTGGAGCCGCTCCCCCGCTGGAGTACATGATCGAGAGCGAACTCAAGTCGTAGTCGTTGGTCCGAGCCTCATCGAGCAGAGCGAACGTCATGGTGGGTACGGCAACGATCTCATCAAGGCCGTGCCTGGCCACTGCGGACAGCGTGTCCGCCGGGTCAAAGGCGAGCTGGGGAACCACCGCTCCGCCCACGAATGACACAGCCAGCATGCATTCGATGTATCCGAAGACGTGGTACATCGGAAGGGAGAACACACAACGGTGACCGGGTGAGATGGCTCGTCCGTATGCCGAGGCATAGGCGGCGCGAAGGATCATGTCGTGCCGAAGCAGCACGCCCTTCGAAACGCCGGTCGTGCCAGACGTGTAGAGGATGTCCGAAAAGCTCTGGGGATCGCTGACGCCGGCTAGGTCGGTCACGCTGTGCGCGGTCGCCGAGCGTCCAAGTTCTTCGACAGCGGAGAGGGATCGGCCCCGACGACACGAGCTGTCTTCACTGAAGATCACGACTTCTCGAACCTTGGGAAAGGCATCCCCACCAGCGGTTTCTTCCCACCCCGGCATGAGACCATCGAGCAGTTCGAGGTAGTCCATGCCACGGAACTGATCCATGACGATCAGGGCGACCGCGTCGGATTGATCGATCACGTAGCCGAGCTCACGTTCTCTCAGCAGGAAGTTCGCAGGGACGTTCGTCGCTCCGACTCGAGCGATGGCAAACTTGAGGGCGACGAATTCCGGATGATTCGCCATCACGACCGCAACGTGCTCACCGGGTCGAATTCCCAGCGAGAGCAGGCCAGACGCCAGGCGAACCGACCAATCTCGCATCTCTCGATAGGTCCAGGTTCGGTCGTCGGTAATGATGAACGGCTGATCACCGAACCGCTCAGTCATCGCATCGAGGTGCGCCGCCAGAGTGCGGGGCACCCACACACCATGAGCGGCGTCAAGTGCCGCTCGTCGCTCGCTCGGGGCAGCGTTGCTCATCGATATTCCCACCTCATGAGTTGTTCATTGGCCCGGACTGCTTCGGTCTTCACGTGCCGGTCCATCGCGGAGCGCGACGCTCGGTAAACGCCGTCGCTCCTTCGTGCGCATCGTTCGAGGCCAACACCTCATCAACGATCGAACGCTGACGGTCAAATCGTTCACCCGGCGGCCACGTCGCGGCCTCGGTCATGATCCGCTTGGTGGCCTGCACCCCGAGTGGCCCGTTGACCGAGATCTCGTTCGCAAGTGTGATGGCACCCGCAAGGGCGTCACCATCACCCGTAAGGCGGTTCACCAGGCCCCACCGATGAGCCTCATCAGCGGCCACTCGGCGACCAGTAAGTGCGATCTCCATGGCCACCTGATGTGGAATGCGTTCGGGCAATCGAAGCACGCCTCCCGCTCCGGCGACGAGGCCACGAGTGACTTCGGGCAAACCGAACTGCGCCGACTCTGCAGCCACGATCAGATCGCACGCCAGGGCCATTTCACATCCGCCAGCCAGCGCGAAGCCCTCGACTGCGGCGATAACTGGCTTTATCGGTGCCGCCTCGGTGATGGCCGCGAATCCACGTCCTTCAACCTCGGGTCGCTGGCCTGTCTCGGCGAATGCCTTCAGGTCCATACCTGCGCAGAACGTGCCGCCGGCACCCGTGATGACACCGACGCGCAGCGAGGGGTCCGCATCGAGTGCGTCGAGTGCATCAGCCATTTCAACCGAAACGGCATGCGTCACCGCATTGCGTACTTCGGGGCGATCAATCGTGATCACGAGGACGGCACCTTGGCGCTCACTACGAACGAAGTCGACCACGTCAACATTATTGTTGACCAGCTCGGCGAGCGTCAACAATAGTGAGCCACGGCACCCTCCGGGGGCCACTCTTCCGACCGACATCAGTCGGCCGGGCAACGATCGGAGGAACTCATGAGTTTGCTCGATGATCTCTGCGGAGATCTGCGTGACGAGAGCGATGAGATCATCGAAGTTCTCGAATCGCTCGACGAAGATTCGTGGATGACGATGACCGCGGCAGCACCTTGGACTGTAAAAGATCAGATCGTGCATCTGGCCTGGAACGACGACGCAACAGTCCGCGCACTGACGGAGCCCGAGGAGTTCTTGGCGGCCAAACCATCGGGGATGGAGGCAATCCAAGAGATGGTCGACTCCGTCATCACCGACTTCACCCACCTGACCGGAGCCGAAACGCTCGAGTGGTTTCGAGAGGCTCGGCGTCAATTGCTCAACTCTTTTGCCGGCAGGAACCCCAAGGATCGGATGCCGTGGTACGGCCCCGAGATGAGCCTGGCATCCAAGTTGACGGCTCGTTTCATGGAGACGTGGGCTCACGGCTTCGATGTATTCGATGGCCTCGGACTCGACAAGCCACGTACTGATCGAGCACGCCATGTCGTCTTTCTCGGTCTGCAGGCATTACCCAACGCCTATTCGGCCCAGGCACGCCAACTCCCCGATCGGCCAGTGCGCCTCGATCTCACCGCACCTTCTGGGGAACAATGGCTCATGGGCCCACCGGAGGCCACAGACGTCGTGCGCGGTTCAGCATTCGAGTTGGCGCTTGTGGTCACGCAACGATTGGCCGCGGCCGATGCTGATCTGGTGGCAGAGGGCGATGTCGCACACGAGTGGCTCGGTATCGCTCAAGCGTTCGCTGGCCCCCCAGGCAGCGGTCGATGACGAACACACTCACGGGAAAGCGAGCCGTCGTCACCGGCGCAGGCGGAGCGCTCGGTTCAGCAATCGCCCTCAGTTTTGCCGAAGCGGGAGTGGCCTCCATCGCACTCGTCGATCTCGATTCGAATGCTGCGAACGTCACGGCAGCATCGATCAAGGAATCGAGCGATGCCAGCATCGAAGTGGTTGCCCTCGACGTGACGGATCACGATGCAACGGCGAAGAGCTATCAGGGCATCGCGGAGACCTTCGGAGGCATCGACATCTCGGTGAACAACGCCGGAGTCGTGGCACCGAGTGCTCGCATTCACAACACTCATCCTGATGATCTTCGAAGGGTCCTCGAGGTGAATTTCACCGGGATCTTCAACACGATGAAGGCGTCGATCGTTGCCATGCGAGGCGCCGGTGGAGGATCCATCGTAAACACCGGCAGTGTCGCTGGTTTCACCAATTGGACCCACAACAGCCCCTACGGCGCCAGCAAGGCCGCGGTCATCCAGCTCTCGAAGATTGCCGCCGCTGAGTACGCCAAGGACAAGATCCGAGTCAACTGCGTATCGCCTGGCACCTTCGTGACGAGCTTCCACGACAAGATGCCCGAAGGTGCGCTGGATGGAGTTCTTGCTCGTCATCCACTCGGGCGTTTTGGCGTGCCTGATGAAATCGCGTCGGCGTACGTCTACCTAGCGAGTGACCAGACAGACTGGATCACTGGTACGAACCTCGTCTTCGACGGCGGCATGTCCGTCGGTTCCTGAACCCTCCTGGAGAATCCATGACACTCGACCTGTTTTCGCTCGCTGGCAAGACCGCTCTGGTCACTGGCGGTTCCCAGGGCATCGGACTGATGATTGCCGGCGGACTCGTGGACGCTGGCGCAAAGGTGTACGTCTCGTCGCGCAAGGCACAGGCCTGTGACGACGCCGTCAGGGTGCTCAGCGAGCGAGGAGCTGCAGAAGCACTGCCTGCCGACGTGTCCACTCCAGAAGGAATCGAAGCTCTCGTCGCAGAACTTGGCGAACGCGAAGAACAGCTGAACGTTCTCGTCAACAACGCAGGAACCGGCTGGGCTGCCCCACTCGAGGACTACCCCGATGGTGCATGGGACAAGGTGTTAGGGCTGAATGTCAAGGCACCGTTCAATCTCACCGTCGCCTGTCTTCCCCTCCTTCGAGCCGCGGCATCATCAGCTGACCCTGGTCGAGTGATCATGCTCGGTTCGATTGAAGGCGATCGCACACCACAGGTTGAGAACTACGCCTATACAACGAGCAAAGCGGCGGGTCATCACCTCACCCGGATCTTGGCCCAGCGGCTTGCAGGTGAGCAGATCACGGTGAACGCCATCGCTCCTGGTCCGTTCCCGTCGAAGATGATGGCGGTCGAACTGGCGAATCGACAGGACGTCTACGAGGCAGCCAACCCGATGGGACGCATCGGCAGCCCCGAAGACATGGCTGGCATCTCGGTATTTCTTGCCTCGAGGGCCAGTAGCTACATCACCGGTCAGGTCATCGCAGTTGATGGCGGCTTCTCGACCGCTCCCTGGTGAGCCGCCCGATGGAGAACAGCCCGGAAGAAGAATCCGAACCGAGCAGCGGAATCGGAAAGCGGCGTGATCAGGCCCAGACGCGTGGGTCAGTGGCCTACCAAGCAAGGCGACGAGAAATCGCGCTGGCTGCGGGAGCAGTCTTCTACGAAAAGGGCTACGCCGACACCACAATCAGCGACATCGCTGAGTGTCTCGAAATCGACCGTGCGACGCTGTACTACTACTTCACGAACAAACAAGACATCTTCGATGACGTGGTGCGAGATGTCGCCGAAGCGGATGTTGCCTTTGCTGAACAAGTGCAATCCGGCTCGGAGGCCCCGCTCACCAAGCTCCGCATGATCATTACCGGCTTGATGAGTTCGTATGGCGAGCACTACCCGCTGCTCTATGTGTACGTCAGAGAAAATCTTGCGGCGGTGGGAGACGACCGCTCGGTGTGGTCCGAACACATGAAGCGGGTCAACCGTCGATATGACACTGCGGTGACCGCGGTTGTTCAAGAAGGCCTCGACGACGGGACCATCCGTCCGCTCGCCTCAGCCAGGGTGCTGGCCTTTGGGGTGATCGGCATGGTCGGGTGGACCAACCGCTGGTTCGTTCCTGACCGTTCGCCCGAAGACGCTGCGTCCATCGGAACGGCCTATGCCGAGATGGTGGTGCAGGGTCTCGCTTCAAGTCCACAGGCGGAGCGCTGATACCACTCGCCAGGGGTGGTCGTTTGGTCAGGCGAAGATTCCAGAACGATCGCGGATGACTCGGCCCGACACGACCTGGCCCGACTTCATCGTGAGAATTCCTGAGCTGCGGAGCGTGGCAGCATCCCCGACACGCTCCGGTTTGCCCGCTCCGCCGATATAGCGACCTTGCTGGGTCATGTGGAAGGCGACTCGATCACCAGCGCTGAAGAGATCGTCCACCACTGTGTCCGCGACTTCGATCATTGGCCCGCATGCATGACCGTCCCACTCGTCGTCGAACCCAACACCTGGCTGACCGTGAAGGTTGCCACTCTCAAGAAGCGCTGCCACAACCTGCTCGTGTTCTTCATTCGACGGACGTGCGATCTCGTCCCAGGGAGCGATCGCTGGAGGTTCAAGCCCGTTCGGCACGCCGTCAGCGAGTTGGCGGCGCCGAGCGTAGTAGTCCTCGAGTGCCCAGTTGGCGGTGAGCCGAGTCCCGTTCCAGAAATACAGTCCAATGCCAGACCATGCCGCCTGTCGCCCGTCATGACGAAGCGACGCGCCGTGTTGGGTGAATCGAAGAGCAAGGCGATCGCCGCTGCACATCACCTCGTTCGCCGTCATACACAAGCCAGGGAACTGCGCCATCTGTTTGGCAACGGCCGGCACGTAGACGTCGTCACGAGGCCCGAGTTCGTGCCCTCCCATGTAGAGAAGAAACTCCGGATCCATGATTTCGTCACAGACCTCGGTGCGCCCGCAGGCCAAGTAGTCGAGGACGTAGCGTCGGATCAGGTTGACGAACGGCTCGCCGCTCATGAGAGATGCGCAATCTGCATGGCGACAACCTCGCACGAGACCGGTCCCAGTGCCAACACTGCAGACTCGACCAGGATCTGCATCACCCAGACGAAGTGCCAGCGCCGTGGCGACCTTCTCCGGAGCTGAACCGGCCTGCACCGCCGATGCCTTCGTTCTCAAGCACGACGCGACTGTTGTACCACTCCTGCACCAGGGCGTCTCGCACGTTCAGTCCGTGTTGGGCCTTGACCGAGCGTCGGTCGGCACGGACGCAAAGTTGAGGAAACGCCGCAATCCGATGGGCGAGTTCTTCGGCTCGTTGGCGAGCGGCTCCCTCCGGCACGACATATTCACACAAGCCAATCCGGGCGCACTCCTCCGCCATCACTTGGCGCCCCGTCAGGATGAGATCCATGGCCCGGCCCTCTCCAACCAAGCGAGGAAGCCGAACCGTCCCGCCATCGAGAAATGGAATGCCCCAACGCCGGCAGTACACACCTTGGTAGGCAGTTTCCTCCATCACTCGGATATCGGCCCACATCGCCAACTCCATGCCGCCCGCGACGGCCGGCCCAGCAACCGCTGCAATGACGGGCTTGTCGAGTTCGAGCCGACTCGGACCCATCGCTCCCATGGGGATGTCTCCCCCATTGCCTCGCGCACCGCCGTCTCTCGGAATGGCAAATTCAGAGAGGGGTTCGGGCTCATCGAGAGCGGCGGCGTGTTTCAGATCCCACCCGGCACAGAACGAGCCGCCCTCGCCCCAGAACACCGCGACTGCAGCGCCATCGTCGGCATCGAAATCCAGAAATGCGTCATAGAGCGCTTCGGCGCTGGCCGGGTCCATTGCATTGCGGGCCTCAGGCCTCGAGTGAATGACAGTCCATACTGACCCTGACTTCTCGACCCGAACGCTCATGAACCATCACCTTCGTTAAACGAGCATGACCGACGAGCAAGTTCTACCCGTCGGTCCAGCTCCCGTTGTCAGGTTGGGATTGTTCCCTTCCCTGACTTCTTGTCTTTCTTGGACTGTCGCTTCTCTTTTGCAGTCTTGGAGGGCGGAGTTTTCGCACTCCGACCACCCTTGTCTTTGCCGGCCATGCTGGCCTTTCCCTGGCTGGTCAGAACGCCAACCAGGAACCACTGTCCCACACAACGCACGCGTCGTTGCCGTCATTGACGCGCTGGGCTCTAGGAGATTCTGCGTTCTTGGCCAGACCAGTACGGCTCGCGGAGCTCTGTCTTGAGCACCTTTCCGCTCGCATTGCGAGGCAGCATCTCGACGACATCGACCGAGGTCGGACACTTGAATCGGGCAAGCCGGCTTCGACACAATTCGATCAAACTCTCCGGGTCGATCGAGCATCCCGGTCTCGCGACCGCGATCGCCTTCACCGTCTCACCCCATCGATCATCGGGAACCCCGATCACCGCAACTTCGGCGATGTCCGGATGGTCATACAGAACGTTCTCGACTTCAGCGGGGTAGACATTCTCCGCTCCAGAAACGATCATGTCCTTGAAGCGGTCGAACAAGAACAGATACCCATCGGCATCGCCGTATGCCGCGTCACCTGTGCGGAGCCATCCGTCTTCGGTCAACGCATCGGCGGTTGCTTCGGGCCGGTTGCGATATCCGGGGGTGTTTTGCGCCGATCGAGTCCAGATCTCGCCGACGTCACCAATCGCAACATCGGTCGGCTCACCCGACGCAATGCTGTTGGGATCGACAAGTCGGATTTCGACCCAGGAGAACGGACGTCCGCAGCTGCGCAAGAGTGTGGACCGCTCCCCGTCAGGATCGTGATCTTCTGGGGGAAGACCGACAATTGCACCCGATGTCTCAGTCATCCCATAGGCCTGGAGAAATCCGCAGCCAAAGACGTTGATTGCTCGCCGAAGTACGGCCTCACCGATGGGTGCTGCGCCGTAGACCATGATTTCCATCTCCGAGAGATCGAGTTCATCGACTCCAGGAACGTCCAGCAACATCTGAATCACTGCGGGCACGAAGAAGGCGTGGGTCACCCGCTCGGAAACCATGTTGTCGATGATCGCTGCCGGATCGGCATCCCGGCGAAGCACGGTGTGGCCGCCGACACAGAATGCCGACAGGCCATACCCCATGCCACCCACGTGGAAGAGCGGCATCGCAACCAGGTTCGTGCTCGCCGCGGTCATTCGATATGGGTCACAGGCGATCCAGGTGCTGTGGACCATGTTCGCGTTCGTGAGCTGGGCCCCCTTCGGCAGCCCAGTCGTTCCTGATGTGTAGAGAATGAAGACGACATCGCTGCCTGATCCATCGGCGTGCGGATCATCAACGCTCGCCTCGTCCACCAGCGCAGACCACTCGGCGTCGCTCATGATCGTCATGCCTGCCATCGACCGCACACCATCGGTCAGAAGTTGCTCCAACTCGCTATCAACGATCAGCAACGTCGGTTCAGCATCAGCGAGAATCGTCTCGATCTCGGGAGGAGCCAGCCGCCAGTTCAGCCCGACAAGCGCTGCGCCGACCTTGCTCGTTGCGAAACCCAACTCGAAGAAGACAGGGGCGTTGTGGGCGAGAATCGCCACCCGTTGACCATGGCCGACGTTGGCGGCCATGAGTGCGTTCGCCGTTTTCGATGATCGTTGATCGAGCTCGACGAAGGTTTGGGTCGTTTTCTCCGCATGCTGATCAACGAACGTCAATGCAGGAGCATCGGGTGTTTCGGTGGCGAACCGGCGGACGATGGCTGCGAGCGTCTCGGGGAGCACAGGTAATTCGGAAGCCATCAGTAGCTCTTCGGGAGGCCGAGGCTGTGCTGAGCCACAAAGTTGAGGATCATCTCACGGCTTACAGGTGCGGTCTTGTGCAACCGAGCGACGAACCAGAGATCGGCGAGTCCGTACTCCAGGGCAAGGCCGTTTCCGCCGTGCGTTTGGATCGCTTGGTCGAGCGCAACGAGTGACGAATCTGCGGCTGCGTACTTGGCCATGTTTGCGACCTCACCTGCGTCCTCGGACCCTCGGTCGTAGAGGTCCGCTGCTCGAGCAGCCATCAGCCGAGCCTGCTGCACGCCGATGTAGGCCTCAGCCAACGGATGGGCGACGCCCTGGTGTCCCCCGATCGGCTTGTTCCAGACCACGCGCTCGTTTGCGTACTTGGCTGCAGCTTCGAGGGCGAAACGACTGATGCCGTTGTTGATAGCAGAGGCTGCGACCCGCTCGGGGTTGAGGCCGGCGAAGACCTGACGAAGACCATTTCCCTCGGTCCCGATCAAGGCATCGGGACCCAGCTCGACATCATCGAAGAACACCGTGAACTGCTTCTCGGCCGCCTGGACGGCACAAGGAATGTCCTGGCACGTGATGCCCGGAGCATCGGCGTCGACCACGAAAAGCGAGAGCCGGTGGCGGCCGCTCGCATCGGGTTCGCCACTTCGGGCAACAACGAGAATCGAGTCGGCCTCGTCGACACCAGAGGTGTAGTACTTCGTTCCACTCAGGAGCCAGCCATCTCCGTTCGGCTTTGCTGCGGTAGAGATATTGTGCGTGTTCGTACCTGCATCGGGTTCGGTGATCGCGAACGACATGCGTAACGTGCCCGCAGCAATTCCTGGCAGCCACTTCTCCTTCATTGCGTCGCTGCCGTGTTGGGTGATGATCGGCGCAGTGATCGACCCGATCACCAACGACAGGACGGGACATCCTTGGGCGGCCGTCTCTTCAATCACGATGTTGTAGTCGGCAAGACCGCCACCACCGCCACCACTCGCTTCGGGAATGTGGACGCCGAGGAATCCGGCCTCTGCGAGGGCATCCCACAGTTCGGTTGGTTTGTCGTCCCTCGCCACGACGTCTTGGAAGTACTTTCGACCGAATTGCCCGGCGAGCCCCGAGACAGATGCTCGGAGTTCGGGGTGGTGGTCGGCCGTATCAACGAGTTCAGATGTGAACATTGTGGGTGGCATAGATGTTCTCCGATCAGAGACTGAGGTCAGGGTGCGAGGTCGGTATCGGTCCAGTCATGGAAACCTCGGCCGGTCTTCTTGCCAAGGTCGCCGGATGCAACTTTGTCGATCAAGATTTGTGGTGGGGCGAAGCGCGATCCATGACTCTGCTCCAACGCCCGAGAGATATCGAGCCGAACATCGAGGCCAACGATGTCGCTCAAGGCCAGGGGTCCAACTGGATGACGGTAGGCCACCACTGCGGCTCGATCGATGTCGGTGGCGGTCGCCACGCCGTCTTCGAGCATCCGCATCGCCTCGAGTGCTGCTCCCATATCCAGGCGGGACGTGGCGAAGCCTGCGATGTCCTTCACCGTGATGCTCTCCTTGGACAGAGACACGACCAACCCGCGAACCGCCACCATTGTCGGTTCACTGGTGGCTGCACCTTGGATCAGTTCGACCAGGCGAAGCGACCACACAGGGTTGAAGAAGTGCATGCCGAGAAACTGCTGGGGAAACGAGAGACCTGCCGCCAATTCATCGATTGAGATCGAACTCGTATTGCTCGCCAAGATTGCAGGACGACGCGCCTCAGCGTCGAGCAACACCTTGCGCTTGAGGGCGACATCTTCCGGGACAGACTCAACGATGAGGTCGAGGCCTGTCGGGAGTTCGTCGACGGCAGTGATCGCCTCGATTCTGCCTCGGGCATCGGTTGCCTCGGCTTCGGTCAGACGACCGCGGCCCTGGGCATCACTGAACGCAGCATCGATGGAGTTCCACATCGACTGCTGTTGCATCACAGACGGCTCAACCACCGTCACGTTGCTGCCGCTCACGGCAAAGACATAGGCAATGCCCAGCCCCATCGTGCCACCGCCGATAACGCCGACATGCGCAGCAGGTGTGCCTTCAGCGAGCGACATTGCGGGATCCCTTCTTTCCGATCATCGACACTATTACTGAGGATCCGATCTGTCGTCAACAAGGGTGTTGACTTCGCTCGATGCGAGGGGCTCAGCGCCCGGGGTCTGGACCCAATAGCTCGACAAGCACATCACCGTGACACCGTTTTGGAGCGCACCAGCAGCCCAATCGCTGACCTCTCAGTTCCTCCAACGACTGCATCAATTCAGGCTGGTCGACAATCCACGCTCGATACAGCGTGAGAACTCGATCACGCTCCGCGTCGGTGTCAACGGCGAGGACGAAGGGGTTGCCCCACTTGCTCGCGTCAAGCCCATGCTCGGGAACCTCACGGCCGATGTAGATATCGAACTCGTCATGGAGATTGTGCACCACCGTTGTGCTCACGTTGGACCTCTTACCGTGCGTCCTGGACCGTTATCGGCCAAGGTGACCCTACGCAGATGCCCTTCAGAAGGAAGACTTCATGGCAAGACTCCCCTATCTCTCTACGGATGATGTTGCTGAAGAAGACAAGGTCTTGCTCAGTCGCGACATCAACCTCGCGAAGATCCTCGCCCACAGCCCCCAGGGCGCACGGGCCTTCAACAAGCTTGGCGGCTTCATCCGATCTGGGAGCAAGCTCGATCCGGGCCTTCGCGAGATGGCGATTCTTCGGGTCGGGGTTTTGGCCCGAGCTCCCTACGAATTCAGTCACCACGTCAAGATTGGACGAGATGTCGGATTGACCGACGACGACATCGAGCGAGTAATGAACGGCCCTCGTGCGTATGACGAAGACGCCGTCGAGCATCACGTGCTGTCTGCTGCGGACGAGATGACAAACATCGGCGCCATCTCACCAGAGACCTTCGTCGCACTCACCAAGCACCTCAACGCCGAGCTCCTCGTTGATCTCTGCCTCGTGATCTCGTTTTACAACGCAGTGGTGCGCTTCCTCGCCTCCTTGGAGATCGATGTCGAACCCGACTACGAAAACTTCCTCGAGCAGTTCCCGCTCTAGATCGGAACGTCATGGCCAGAACACCGAACTCGCCAACAATAGAGCGAGTCATCCGTGCGTTCGCGTCCAACGCCGTCGCGCAAGCCGAGGCACTGCATCGCACCGACGCCAGCTGGAGCAGCGGGGTACATCCAATCGGCGACGGGGCGCTTGTCTTGTCTGGACGGGACATGTACGTCAACCGAGTATTCGCGGCTGGAATTGCGATCGAGCTGACCGACGATCATGTCGACGTGGTTCTCGCTCGGTCTCAGACCATGGGAGTGCAACCGTGCTTCGAGGTCACGCCTCTGACGCTGCCGGCCACGATCACCTTGCTCGATCAACGTGGCTTCACCCATGATCCAGACGACGATGTTCATGTCTTGATTCGACCCGTTCCTGGCCGTCCCATCGAAGCTCCGGAGGACATTGTTGTTCGCCCGGTCACGAGCGGGCGCCACTTGCAGCAGTGGCAAGCGGCCAGCGTAACGAACTGGGGCCATACAAGTCAGCGAGCGCGGGCGGTCTCCGATGCGTTTTCCAACGCGGCTTTCCTCACCGATCGGGACGGCATGGTCCTCGGGTTCGAGACCGCCATCGACAGCACGGGCACAGCCGCGCCGGTGGGTTGTGCAAGTGTCACCCTGTGCGATGGGTTGGCGACTCTCGGGGCGATGTCGACCCACCCGCGTCATCGACGTCGAGGCGTCCAGGCCGCGATGCTGCAACACCGCTTGAGATACGCGCATCGAAATGGTTGTGACCTCGCGGCATCGACCACACGACTCGGCGGAGCATCCGAACGAAACCTGCTTCGCCATGGCTTTGCGTCCTTGTGTGAGATTGCAACATGGAAGACGCCATAGCCAAACCTCTCAAGCCGCGGAAATCGCCCGCAACGTCCTTGGTCACCGACGTCGCCGACGCCTAGTCTCCCGAGCGTGATGCTCGAGACCCCGTGGCCCGAACAGGTCTATGACCGCCTCAAGTCCGCTGACATTCGCCACGTCAGCTATGTGCCCGATGCCGGACACAGCAAGCTGATCCAGCTGTCCATCGATGACGCTGACGTCACCACCAACATGTTGACCACTGAGGAGGAAGGCATCGCCATCGCCACAGGCGCATGGCTGGGCGGACAGCGATCCGTGGTCCTCATGCAGTCCTCAGGGGTCGGCAACTGCATCAACATGCTTTCGCTGCCGGTACAGACACGATCACCTCTGCTCATGATCGTGACGATGCGGGGTGAGTGGGGCGAGTTCAATCCGTGGCAGGTCCCCATGGGGCAGGCGACAGAGGCAGTCCTCGATGCCATCGGCCTCCAGGTAATCCGGGCAACCACCAGCGAGGATCTCGTCGCAGCGGTTGATCAGGCAGCAGCAATGGCCTTCGGAGCAGATCAGCAAGTCGCCGTCCTCATCAGCCAGCGACTTCTCGGGGCCAAGACATGGTGAGTGACCCAGCAGACAGACAGCTAGGTATGGACCGGCGTGCCGCGGTGCAACAGTTGCTCGACACACGGGGTGACGCCCTCGTCGTCAGTGGACTTGGATCGCCGACCTACGACGTTCACGCCGCTGGCGACCACGACGCGAACTACTACCTGTGGGGTGCCATGGGCGGCGCGGCGCTCATCGGGCTCGGTCTCGCTCAGTCGCAGCCAGAACGCCGGGTCATCGTCATTACCGGCGACGGGGAGCAACTCATGGCTCTCGGCGCGCTGGCAACAATTGCGGTTGCAAATCCTCCCAACCTCGACATCTTCGTGCTGGACAACGAGCACTACGGCGAAACCGGCATGCAGGGCAGCCACACCGGTCGTGGGATCGATATTTCTGCCATCGCCCGAACGTGTGGATTCGCGGAGACCTCGGTGGTGCGCACGCCCGACGAGGTTCGAGAACTCACTGAGCATCTCGCTCTCAGCCAACCGACAAGCCCACGGCTGTTCGTACTCAAGATCGACCCGGAGAACCCACCGAGATCGCTCCCCTCGCGTGACGCTGTCTTCATCAAGAACCGGCTTCGTTCACATCTCGGGTTCAACCCAAACTAAGGAACGCTCATGGCATTTGTTGATCCGGGCATTGTGGAGATGCCTGAAAGCCCGGCGAGCGGAGCGATGCCGCCCTATCGGCAACTCGTCGAGTGGGTACGGGCAGAAGTCGCGGGCCTTACGACCGAGCAACTCGACTTCGACGACACCTCTCCGGAGAAGGAGTGGATGTGGTGGTCAATTCGGAGGCAAGTCTCCCACATTGCCTGGGATGCGCTGGTGTTCACCCACCGACGGTGCGGCAGCCTGCTGTGGCCGGACGGTGACGACCCGGCACCCATCGTGTGGGAGCACCATCACTTCGGTCCCAACATGAAGTACGACCGACTCCTCGACGAAGATCTCTTCTGGGAAGTATCGGATCTCATTGCCAAGATGGAGATCGGAATTGGCTGGCTCGAGCGAGTCGTAAACGAGCGCTCGATCGCCGAGCTTCGAGCGGAGGTCACAACGATCCGGGGCACCGAGTTCTGGGCCTACGTCATCACCACGCTCGCCAGAGGCGCAGAGGCCGACCCGACGCAACCCGGATTCATCACCTATGACCTCGAAGGTTCACTTTGGATGGTTTTCTATGAGCAGATGACCCACATCCGAACCATCCAACGACTGAAAGCAGCGCAGGGCCTCCCGGCTGCCGTGGATTTACCTCGAGTGGGTTATCTCCGTCTGCCGGAATATTGGGGCGAGACCGACGCCAACGGCCCGCCGTTGAAGCGGCTGGAGATCGGCTGAGGCATCCGAGCCCGCAGCAGAACCCGTGGTCCGAAAGTGGATTAATTAGCACTAAGAAGAAGGTCTCACCTCCTCCTGTCCCCTGGGGACATTCCTGAGCGCAACAACTCAGGAATAGTCCATCCGCGGCCGATGTGATCACGAGAACACCACTCTGTGTGTTCACAGACTCGGCACCGAAGAGCGTGCCCTTCGGGAAGGACGGCAAGATGACGACAGCAGAGCGAGCCATCGCCAAGGTCGACAAGGCCCCTACGACCTCGATCGGACGCAGAATTCTGGTTCGGAGTCTCGCCGTCGGCCTGATTCCGCTCATTTTGTTGGGGTTTGTCGTCTTCATTGGTCTCAACGACTTGAACAACACCGCCGTCACTCGAGCCGATGAGAGCCGAGAGGTTCTCTCCGAAGAGAGCGTTGTCGTCGCCAGCCAGGAGCAGGCCGTATCAGTCAGCCGCGAGATCAACGTTGTTCTGAACGAACGAATTCGCGACGTGCAGGCATGGGCCCGATCCTCTGAGATCGTTTCAGGTGCAACGTCAGGTGCGAGCGATGCCTCCGAACAGGGATTGACCCGACGCACAACGGACCAGCTCGAAGAACAGTTCGCTGACTCCAAGGCTCTTTCGAGTACTGGCGCAGCGCGGACCTACCTCAACGCCGAGCTCTCAAACAACCGCGACTTTGGCGAGATCTTCTTCACCGAATCCCATGGCTACAACGTGTCCTACACGAGCCAGACAAGTGACTTCGTCCAGAGCGACGAGGAGTGGTGGACCAACGCATGGGAGAACGGCCTCGACCTCAGCGACGTCGCCTTTGATGAGTCGGCTGGCGTCTTCTCGGTCGACATCGCGGTTCGAATCGAGGATCCCAACTCGGGTCGCGCCCTCGGCGTGCTCAAGACATCGCTCGGCATCGGCTTCGTCCAAACAATTGCCGATGAACGCTCCGGTGACGCTGTCGACTACACCATCGCCCTCGGCGACGGTCGAATGATCGCCGAAACCGAATCCAACCACTCTCCCCAGCGCATGATGGGCTTCAGCTCGTCGCCGGGTCTCGCAACTGCGATCCAGGAACGCTCCGGCTCGGCGCCGACGGGAACGCTCATCGACGACGAGTTCGTCTATGGCTACACAACCACTCTTGACCCGAGTCGTTTCGAGTCCCTCGGGTACGACAACTTCGGAGGTTTCGACTGGTTGATCGTCTCGACCCAGACTGCCGACACCGCGTTCGCTCCGCTTCGAGGCCTTGAGGCTCTGAAGGCGGACATCTCAGATGCCGGCACCAACCTGCGCACGCTGATCATTCTGTTCCTCCTTGTCGGCATCGCCATTGCGTTCCTCATGGCCCGCAAAACCGCACAGGGCATCGTTCGACCGATTCAAGAACTGACCACCGCAGCATCGACCGCAGCCGAGACGGGACTGCCGACAGCGGTGAACGAGATCAACGCTGAGGGAGCCGATCTCGATTCTGTCGAGGCTCCATCGGTGAGGATCGAAACCGGCGACGAACTCGAGACGCTGGCGTCGGCCTTCAACTCGGTGCAGGCCTCTGCCGTACGGCTCGCAGCTGAACAGGCTGCGAGCCGCCGCAACACCTCAGAAATGTTCGTGAACCTCGGACGTCGGAACCAGTCGCTACTCAAGCGCCAACTGCGGTTCATCGACTCTCTCGAACAGAGTGAAGAGAACCCCGACACGCTCGAATCGCTCTTCAAGCTCGACCACCTCGCCACCCGGATGCGTCGAAACGCAGAGAGCCTCCTCGTGCTCGCCGGTGACCGTTCACCGCGGCGCTGGGCTGCTCCGGTAGAGGTTCGTACAGCAGTCGAATCGGCCCTGGCCGAAGTCGAAAGCTACGAGCGAGTCGATCTCTCTGGAGTGACCGAGGGCGAGATGATGGGCAACGTTGTTGCTGACGTCGCCCACATCCTGGCCGAAGTCATTGAAAACGGATTGAACTTCTCGCCGCCCACGGCTGAGGTTTTTGTTGCTGGCCGGATGGCCGGAGACGACTACATCCTGACAGTCGTTGACCACGGACTCGGCATGAAGCCGGCCGAAATCGATGTCGCCAACGAGCGACTCTCGACCGTCACTGAACTCACAAAGGTGCCATCGCAGTACCTCGGACTCTTCGTTGTGGCTCGCTTGGCCCAGCGGCACGGCATCGCCGTCACCCTCACCGACGCACCCTCAGGCGGTCTTAGCGTCCGGATCGTCTTGCCTGCTGCGATTCTCCACCAGGAAGTTGTCGAAGAAGAGGCGGCGCCCGAAGAGAGCGACGCTCCGATTTCAGCACTCGATCTGCCCGGCGATGTCACCCTCGACGACGATCCCGAGATCGCACGGGCCGAAGTTGAGGTTTACGAACTACTGGCCAAGGCGGAGCAAGCGCTCGCCAAGGTCGAGGGCATTCGAGCCGACCGATCAAAAGAAGACATTGCCGAGGAAGAAGCGGCCAACACTCGTCGAGCGATGAACGAGGCGAATCCGCCAGCTCGACGGGCTGAGGACAAAGAACCGCCCCGACCCATCACCAACCAGCCGGTGACCGAGCCCGTGCACGAGCCGGCGACGCCGATCGTGACAGCTTCCAACGAGGCGCCGGTCGACGTCGGTGGAATGCAGTTCGCTCGTCGGGCCAAGAAGACGTCCGCTCCTCAGCCCGCAGAAGCTCAGGCGCGGCGCACGACCGACGCGGCGATCAAGCCAACTGCCGATGAAGCAGCGCCCGACTTGGCGCAGTTCGGCTTCAAACGTCGTGAGTCCAAGCGAGACGAACCCGTCAGCAGCAATCAGCCGATGCCAGCTGGCGTCGGAGCTGCACCCGTCGAGAACGAGAACGTCGAAGTGGTAGCGGCCAAGAGTCGAAACCAGTGGAGCAGCTTCCAGCGAGGCAAACAACAAGCCGAATCCGTGGTAGCTGACAATGAGTGACCGCCGAGCGAACAGAACTTCAAGCATCAGGGACACCAACGGACGTGCGAACCGCGACGTCGAGAACAGGGAGCAATGAACATGGCTGTAAGTGACGAAGCCAAGAACTTCAACTGGCTGCTCGTGCAGTTCGTCGAAAAGACCGACGGAGTACAAGAAGCCATCGCTGTGTCATCTGACGGCCTGCTCCTCGCAGCGTCCGCCGGCCGCCAGCGCGAGAACGTCGACCAGTTCGCCGCCATTATCAGCGGTCTGATCAGTCTGACAGGTGGCGCGGCGAACTGTTTCCAGTTCGATGACGTCGAGCAGATCATCGTCGAGATGTCGCTTGGCTATCTCTTCGTCACCACAATTGGTGAAGGCTCCACTCTCGGAGTCGTCGCCGATCGAGATTGCGATATCGGGCTCATCGCCTACGAAATGACGCTGCTTTGCCAGCGAGCTGGTGATGCGCTCACGCCTGACCTGATCAACGAGCTCAAGAATCCCCTGCTGGTCGGATGAGCGCCATGCAGGATGACGAACACGAAGAGCTGGACGGCAAGATCGTTCGGCCCTTCCTGCTGACCAAGGGACGAACGCGCTCCTCCGGTGTACAGGTCGTCATGGAGTCTCTCATTGATCGGGGCGACATCGAGCCCCATCAGTTCCAAGCGCTCGATCAGACAAAGCGCTCGATCTTCGAGCTTCTCAGCGACCGACTCTCTGCTGCTGAGATCGCAGCGAAGCTCGCCCTCCCCCTCGGCGTCATCTGTGTACTCGTAGGAGACATGGGTGGCGACGGAATCCTCGTAGTCCACAAAACCGCCGACGCAGGTGACGTCGACCTACTCAGGAGATTGATCGATGGCGTACGCTCCCTCTAACAACGAGCTGCAAATTCAGGCAGCCCCCACCTCCGTCAAGATTGTCATCGCCGGAGGCTTCGGCGTTGGCAAGACAACCTTCGTTGGCACCATCAGCGAAGTGACGCCGCTGCGAACCGAAGCCAAGATGACGTCAGCGTCCATTGGCATCGATGACACATCGAAGGTGCAGAGCAAGACCACGACTACCGTTGCGATGGACTTCGGCAAGGTCAGTATTGGTCAAGACCTTGTGATGTACATGTTTGGCACGCCGGGTCAGGATCGATTTGGCTTCATGTGGAACGATCTCGTCGATGGAGCCCTCGGCTCGATCGTGATCGTCGATACCCGTCGTCTCGATGAGTGCTACGACGCCGTCGACTACTTCGAACAACGCGGCCTGCCTTTCGTCGTCGCGGTGAACGAGTTCGACAGCGACCACAACCCACCAGTGGAAGCGGTGCGCTACGCCCTGAACGTGCCGGATCACGTCCCATTCATTAGTTGCGACGCTCGAGACAAAGACTCCGTGAAGTCTGTTCTCCTGTGTCTCCTCGAGATGCTCATGAAGAACGCCAGTCGCTGAGAAGCACCTGAAAACCTGCAGTACCAAGAAATGAACGCACCAAGACCAACCCGTTCCTGATCTGCATGGTCGACTCGGTGAACGTGATCGGCGAGAGCCGCACGATCGAGTTCGAGATTTCGAAGACGGCATGCTGGGCGGCGAGGTCTACACGTTGACGCTTGCCAACGAGGGTCTTGCCATTGAGTTCAACGACGCATTCGGTCTTGACGCCTCGATTCAATCGAGCGCCGAAACAACCGCAGCAGGGCTCGCTGACGGGTCGCTCACCACGGGCCTCTGAGGCTCTAGATCTCAAACACCGGCGCGGATTGGTGAATCTGACCGAGGGTTGGATCATCGATCGTCGCAATGCTGCCGTTGGCTCGTGCCTGCGGATGAGCATGAAGTGACGAGCGCGACTCAACCTTCGACGCGGGTACGTCATGCTCCCAGAGTCGGGCAATGAGGTCGTCGAGATCGGCGTGTGATCGCACGGCCTCCTCGACAATGACCAGCAGTTGCGCTCTGGCGAGCCCACGTGCTTGTTCATCAGCGAATGCCGGTTCCTCGAATAGATGGTTCAACCCAAGCGCCCGCAGGGCTCCCGTCAACTCTTGATCAGTGACAACGCTGTACGCGAGGTGGCCGTCTCCAACGGGGCTGAGACGGTAGAACGCGGAGAAATCGGGCTGATGCACGACGTTCTCTGGCTCAACGAATGTGTGGTTGTACATCCCGTCCGGCCAATTGAAGTGAATCCCACAATCGAACATGTTGACCTCAACGTGCCTGCCCACGCTTTTCCCCGTCGCTAGTTGCTGTTGCGCACGATCGAGAAGCGCCCCGAGCGCAGCCTGCGCGGCGTAAAGCGATGTCACCTTGTCGGCGAGAATGCCTTGAAACAATTGAGGACCGCCCGTCTCGGGGTCGACTTGGGTGTCGCAGATTCCCGCTGCGGCCTGGATGATCGGGTCATAGACCCGGAAGCCGGACATCGGCCCTTCCGGGCCGAACCCGGAGATTGAGAGGCAAATGAGTTCTGGGTTACGAGCGTGGAGCCTCTCCCACCCGAGTCCGATTCGCTCCATCGCCCCCGGCCGGAAGTTCTGGACCAGCATGTCCGCTCCATCGATCAGCTCCAGAAGGTCGGCCAGCCCGTCATCGGTCTTCACGTCGATGGTCCGCACCTCCTTGCCGAGGTTGCATGTTGCATACATCGCCGAGGTGCCGTTCCGGCTTGTCCCGATGTACCGAGCGACATCACCGAGACCTGGAGCTTCGACTTTGACGACTCGAGCGCCCTGTTCGAGCAACATTCGAACGGCAAACGGTCCGGAGACCACCGTGGAGAGGTCAACGATGATGAGACCGTCGAGAAGTGTTCCCATTCGAGGAGTCTTGTCGACGCAATGCTCGTGGCACGAAACGACTCACACGCTTTGACACCTCGGAACGGTCGCCACAGACTCGCGTCGTGAGCATCGAACCATTGAGCAAGCAGTACAAGACGGTCAACGGAAAGCAGATGGCATACCACGACGTCGGCACCGGGGATCCCGTCGTATTCCTCCACGGAAATCCCACCTCGTCGTATCTCTGGCGGGACATCGTGCCGTACGTTTCGAGCCAGACTCGCTGTGTCGTACCCGATCTCATTGGTCAGGGCGACTCCGAAAAGTTGGATGACGTCGGAGCGGGTTCTTACACCTTCGTGGAGCATCGCGAGTATCTCGACGGACTGCTCAATCAGCTCGACCTCGGCGACAACATCACGCTGGTAGTCCACGACTGGGGCTCCGCATTGGGATTCGATTGGGCCAACCGCCACCGGGATCGAGTAGCCGGCATTTGCTACATGGAATCCATTGTGCGCCCCGTGACGTGGGACGAGTGGCCAGAGGGTGCGGTCGACATCTTCCGAGCAATGCGCTCCGAGGCTGGCGAGGAGATGGTGCTGACGAAGAACCTGTTCGTCGAAGCCATCCTTCCTGCATCCATCATGCGCAAGCTGAGCGACGAGGAGATGAACGAGTACCGGCGGCCGTTCGCCAGCGCCGGTGAAGATCGGAGGCCGACCCTCACATGGCCTCGCCAGATCCCTATCGAGGGAGAGCCAGCAGACGTCGTCGCAATCGTGCAGTCCTATGCTGATTGGCTGTCGACGTCGGAGATCCCCAAGCTCTTCATCAATGCAGAACCGGGGACTATTCTCACGGGCCCCCAACGCGACTTCTGTCGTACGTGGCCAAACCAAACCGAGACGACGGTCGCGGGGATCCATTTCATCCAAGAAGACTCGGCCGACGAGATCGGCGAGGCGCTTGCCGGCTGGCTCCCAACACTCGGCTGACAAGCACGACGCTCGTCAGCGCACTCCGCACTAGGGAACGAGAACGATCTTGCCGATGTGGCCTCCGGCCCGGAGAAGATCGTGAGCCGCTTCTGCCTCCGCAAACGTAAAGGTCGAATCGAGAATCGGACGGATCGTCCCGTCGACCACTCCCGGCCAATAGTCGCTCATGATCGCATCCCGAATCTCACGCTTCGCAGCAACCGGCCGCGCACGAAGCGTCGTCGCCGTAACGACCAGCCGCTTCATGAGCACTGGTACAAAGTTGACCGACGTCTCGAATCCGTCTTGGTAAGCAATGTTGCAGATCCGCCCGTCCGGATTCGCAATGGAAATGTTCTTCTGCACGTAGTCGCCACCGACCATGTCGATGATCACATCGACCCCTCCGTGTTCGCCAACGACCTCGACGAAGTCCTGCTCGCGGTAGTTGATCGCCACGTCTGCTCCCAGATCTCGACACACTCCCACCTTCTCTTCAGAACCAGCAGTCGCAAAGATCGTCCCGGCTCCCGCTCGCTTTGCCATTTGAATTCCCATCACGCCGATACCGCTCGTCCCACCATGCATCAGGAACGACTCCCCCGGTTGCAGTCCACAACGCAGGAATGCGTTGGCGTACACCGTCATCATCGCCTCGGGCAGACATGCTCCTTGTGCGAAGTCCAGGTCATCGGGCAGCGGGTAGACCGAACCTGCATCGACCGCTGCGAACTCTGCATATCCGCCACCTGCCAGAAGTGCACAGACTCGATCGCCAACTGCCCACTCGGTCACCTCATCGCCAATCTGGGACACGACCCCGGCTACCTCGAGCCCGAGGATGTCAGATGCGCCCGGAGGAGGCGGATACCCGCCGGCGCGCTGCATCAAGTCGGCACGATTCAAACCTGCGGCGCGCACCTCGATGAGGACGTCGGTTGGCAGCACCGCAGGAACTTCAATCTCCTGCATCCCAAGCATTTGGTCTGCATCGACTTCGATGGCATACATAATGACGTTCCTCCGTGAATCAGCCCGCTGCTGGCCAGGGGCAAGTGAATGCGTAGCCCTACAACGGCTCCGTCGGCCAATCCTTGCTTCGCCGTCCTCCGAAGTCGATGGCCCGGTTGCGCTCTATCGTCTCTGAAATGGGGTCGGATCATTGTCGCCTGCATACGCCAGCAACTCGGGAACCAGCGAAGCCCGGCGATCGTCTGATGCAAGTATGAAACACGCCCGTTCGCTCTTTTCAACTGCTCTCCTCTCGACAGTCTTCATCGCTGCGTCATGCGGCAGCGATCAGCCGACAGACGCCACCGCAACTCCCGGCTCCGAGGCGCCCCAAACCGAAACCACCACGACGTTGGGTGTCTTGGGGATGTCTGAGCCGCCGGCGATCGCCGTCACCCAAGCGGACAAGACGATCGAACTCGATGCCTGGACCTTCTGTTGGACACCGCTCGGGGGTGGTGTCGGTGTGTGCGCCGATGGAAGTCCGCCGCAGCGAGACGCACTCCAAACACTCGAGGGCGAGGGACCAATCTTGTTGTCCTTCGCGGCCGACTTCACGTTCACGGTGAACGCCTTTGACGACGCCTACGAAACCCAGATTGATGGAGGGGCGGTCATTGCCCGAGTTGGCGATGCATGGCAGATTGACCCGCAAGTCGACCTCCCCATCGTCATTGAGATCTTTGGCGTCGGGGAACAAGGCGACGTCATCACAACCCTCGCTATCAGGTGAGCCGACACGACGGCTTAGTGTTGTGCGAACATCGTTCAGGCGTTGGCCGCTTCAATCGCTTCGGCCTGTTCACGAGCCACTCGCCGAAGGTGGCGTCGGAGCCTTACCAACCCGAGGTCGTGGTTGTAGAGCTGCTCGCGTCCATCGGGTTCCATGTTTTCGAGCAGTGCCCGATCCTGTTCGAGCACCACCCAATGGCGAGCCTCCAGACGGTTCTTGTAGAGGAACCGCCACACATCACGCTGCCAACCCTCGACCCGGGCGACCCGCCAGAAGAACACCGATGACAATCTGTCGCCCGGGCGGCCTGCTGGCGTGTACATCCCGACAATGCCGAATTTGGGAACTGGCCCGCCAGTCGGTGGATAGGGAATCTCGAGCCGCATCCACATCAGGTCCGTATCGCCAAACTCTGTCCAGTCGAAACTGACACCCACCTGCTCCTGTTTGGAGAACACGAAACCGGTGTCTGTTTCAGAGGCCGCAAAGGTCGCCTCTGACGCACCCTCGGACATCGAATGAGACACACGGTGAAGGAACGCTCCGTGCATGGGGTCCATGACGTTGTCTGCGATGTCTCGGTAGTCGCCCTTCCACTCGATGTAACAGAGAAAGTTGCTGAACTCGTCGGATGTGAGCTGCTCCGGCAACGCAAGATCTGGGACGGATTCGGGATTGGCCTCCAGGCTGTTGAACAGAAAGATTGCTCCGGCTGCCTCGCAGACGGGAAACGATCGAGTTGCTTGCTTGCCTTCAAGCGCACATCCCGGGCTACCGGGAACCCGGGCAACGATGCCATCTCCTCCAACTTCAACCCAGTGATAGGGACACTGCAATCGGTCACCAAGCGATCGACCGGCGGACAGCGGCGCTCCTCGGTGCGGGCAGTAGTCCTCGAGTGCTCGAACGATTCCATCGTCGTCGCGCCAAAGCGCAATCCGATACCCGAAACGACGAATCTCCTTCACTTCACCCAGTGCCAGCAAGGTCGAGGGCAGGACCGGGTACCAACGTTCCTTCACCCCGTTTGCGAGCAGATCTTCGACCACGTCGCTTTCGCGCTTGCGGCTCATGCTCCTAACTCCTTCATCAGTTCGGTGAAACGTTCTGGCGTCCACGAACCGCCCGCTTCGGGCGGTGGGCCATTCTCCTCGAGGTGGCGAACAAGTCCGTCGAGATCGTGAATCCCCACCCCGTATGCCTCTTCGATGGAGTCGCCCAGGGCATCTTCGAATGCTCGCGGAGGTCCGCCACGAGCTTGATGCGGGTCGAGGTAACGACCTGAGGAGCCGGTCTCGGTTGGGGCGGTGGGGTCAGTCATGAAGTCTCCAGACGTGCTGGTGGTCAGTGCACAGGGACAGGGGGAACGAACGGCACGGTCATCGGCCCGAATTCATTGCAGTCAACTTCCACAACCACGGGCCCGTGGTGGGCAATCGACCGCTCGAGCACACGGTGGGCCGTTGCCGGGTCAGCCAACCGCTCGTAGCGCAGGTCAAAGGCAGCGGCGAGCTGCGAGAAATCCGGATTCACCAAATCGACACCCGATCGGTGCCCGAAGTGTGCGTCTTGCAGGTTTCGCAGTACGCCGTAGCCACCGTCGTTGAAGACGATCATCAGAAGCCACGGCTGTTGTTGGGCAACAGTGGCGAACTCTCCAAGATGCACCATCAACCCTCCGTCCCCAACCATGAGGCTTGTCGGGGCTCCGGGACGCGCTGCAGCTGCGCCAATCGCCATGCCGAGTCCTTGCCCGATTCCGCCGCCGCGAGCGTTGACGTTCGTCGTCGGGTCGAGCACGTCCAACAGACGGTTGCCCCAGCTCGACGCCGGAATCGTGACATCTCGAACGAGCGGTGCGTCGTCAGGCAGCACCGTTCGCATCGCCTGACACAGCTTGTCGTACGGGCCGATGTTCGTTGCGAGCGCCCGACGTACCTCAGACCGTGTTTCGGCCGCTGCGTTCACCCAAATGGCCCGACCCTCTTCATCGGCCTCAACCATCTGGCCGGAGACTGCTTGGTCGAGCGCTCCGATGACAGTTCCGGCATCACCGGCGATGCCCACATCACACAGATAGGAGCGTCCGAGCGCGGCGCTCTCGATATCAATCTGGATGTGGCTGGCCGGCATTCGCAGCTTGTAGTGCCGGGTTTCATTCGATCGGAAGTGGGTGCCGATCGAGAGCAGAAGGTCGGCTTGTTCGAGAAGGCGTTGCCCTCCGTCGGTCGCGGCAAAATTGCCGATCACTAGCGGATCGGATTCAGGGAGCACGCCTCGGCCCGCGTTGCTCGTGAAGACGGGCAAGCCATAGCGGCGGCAGAATTCCGCGATCTCTCGGCGAGCGCCGATCGCTCCACCTCCGGCCCACACCACCGGACGTTCGGCAGCCATCAGCATGGCTGCGGCGCGTTCGATGTCGCCAGAAATCGTATGAGAAGTACCGGTTCGGTCCACGACGCTGGACGATGACACGTCTTCCGGGGCGTATTGCAGATCAATGGGCAGCTCAACACTGACCGGCCCCGTCGGCGCCGACATCGCGTCTGAAGCAGCTTTTCGCAGCGTCGTGGCCACATCCAAAGGAGAACGAACGGTGTACGCGGCCTTGGAAACAGCCGCCAGCATGTCGTCTTGTGCTTTCGTTTCGTGGATGACACCTCGGCCTTGCCCGAGATAGTCCGACTCGATGTTGCCGGTTACATGCAATATCCGTGAACCAGCGGTGGTCGCTTCGATGAGCGAACCCGCTGCATTTCCAGCACCGGTTCCTGTACTGGTGATCGCCATGCCCAAGGTCTCTGCCACACGGCTGAAACCATCCGCTGCGCTCACCGTCGTCGCCTCATGACGCACCGGGACGAATCGGCCATCTGCGGCGAGTGCATCAACGATGGGTTGGTTGTGAATACTCACGACACCGAAGGCATGGGTGATGCCGTGGTGTTCTGCGAGAGTGCACAGCGTTCGCCCTGCGGCAGCTCCCCGTACTCGATCAGCCGTGGTCAGTTCTTCAGACATAGCGCCCCACTCCTCCTGCGACGTCAAGAGAACTCCCCGTTGTGTATGCCGATCGAGGCGAGAGGAGCATCATGATCGTGAACGACACTTCTTCGGCTGTTCCCAAGCGTCCGAGCACGATTCCGCGGCTGGCTGCGAGGTCTGCGGTCCACTGTTCCCAGCTTTTGTCGACCTGGTCACTGCCACGAGACTCATATCGTCTGCGCCACTGTCCAGTATCGATCAAACCGAGCAGCACGCTGTTTACGCGGATGCCCTCGGGTCCGAGATCGGCGGCCAGTGTTCTCGTCAGGTTCAACAAGCCGGCTCGGGCTGCACTCGTCGCCGCCAGCCTCGGTTCAGGTTGACGGGCAAGCACCGCGTTGACGTTGACGATGGCGCCGCCCTGAGCCGCCAGGTGTGGCCGGCTGGCACGCACGGTGGCGAGAACAGGAGCAAACTTGAGTTCGAACTCGGCCTGCCATTCGGGCCACTCCGTTTCGTCGAACGGCTTCATCAGAGATTGGCCGGCGTTATTGACCAGTCCGTCTATTCGCCCGAAGCGTGTGGCGGTCGCGTCGATGAAGGCGTCGACCTGACCAACGTCACGCACATCGGCCGTCTGCATGAGCACTCGGTCACGGTCGTAGTTCGGGAGCTGACAGATCGCGTCGTCAAGCCTTCCGGCGTCTCGAGCACAGGTCGCAACGCTCGCCCCGGCTGCAAGCAGATCTTGGACGAGGGCCAGGCCGACGCCCGAGCTTCCTCCGGTAACCACCATGACGCGGCCTTCAAGTTGGAGATCAATCACAGGTTCCTCGGTACACGTCAGATCACGAAGGGTTAGGCCATCACGAATCCGCCATCGACCACCTGGGTTGTCCCCGTCAGGTAGCTCGCGGCGTCGCAAAGCAAGAAGTGGATGACGCCAGTGACGTCAGCTGGTTGCTGGGTTCGACCCAGTGCTCGATTGTCGGCGTAGAGCTGATGACGATCTGCAGGCACATCTTCGGTGGATTCGGTCACAACAAGTCCCGGAGCCACAGAGTTCACGGTAATTCCGTGGGGGCCGAGCTCGCGGGCCATCGCACGGGTCAAGGCCATCACGCCGCCCTTCGACGCGATGTAGTGGGACAGTCTCGGACTCCCATAGAGCGCCGAATCGGATGCCAAGTTCACGATCCGGCCTGCGCCTTGGGCCATCATGATCGGCGCCACGTGTTTCGACACGAGCCAGGTCCCCGTGAGGTTGACGCCGAGGAGATCATCCCAGGTTCCTCGATCGATCTCCCAGAACGATTGCCCGCCCACCGCATCAGCGAGTGCAGCGTTGTTGACGAGCCCCCAAAGAGGGGGCGCAATCGCCTCGATGGTGGCGACCACCGACGCTTCATCGGCAACATCGAGTTGATGGGCGTGGGCTCTCAATCCGGACGAGATGAGTTCGCTCTCGGCCGCCTTCACCCGCTCAAAGTCGATGTCTGCGAGATGGACGATCGCACCCGCAGACGCGAGCGCGTCGGCCGTGGCTCTTCCGAGCCCTCGGCCTGCGCCGGTAATCAATACCGATCGGTCGGTGAGATCACCGAGATCAGTCACGCGTGATGCCAACCATCGGTGACGTTGGTGGGTAGGTGGGGAGCTGGGGCTTCGCCACGCCGAGCATCACGCAGAAGAGCGCCTCGGTATCTCCGACGTTCTTCAGGCTGCGCGGAACGCCCGCAGGGACCTTGATGAAGTCACGCTGTCCCAGTACTCGGGCCACCGATCGATTCCCATCCTCCAGATCATGGATGCGCACCTCGAGGCTTCCCTCCAGCACGAAGAAGGCTTCCTCAGCGTCGTGGTGGTTGTGCTCGGGGCCCTCGGCCCCAGGTGGCAACAGCATGTTGGAGAACGTGAAGCTCTCCGCTTGAAGAATTCGGCTGTCGCCTTCGTGGTGCCCGGTGGCTCCCGAGCCCATATACCGAATTTGAGCCCGGCGGAACTGCTCGCCAGCCTTGGTCTGGAACTCGAGGGTGTCCCAGTCCTCTCGGCGAGTTTCTCGAGTGGCGAGGAACGAGTCCATCATCTCGTCGAGTTCTGCTTCAGTGGCCATCAATGGGTCCTTTCGGATCGGTTGTTCGGTTGGTGGATCGTGTGTTGGAATCGGGGATCGAGGCCAGGAACCCAGCCACGGTCTGGTTGAAGGCATCCGGTTGCTCTTGATTAGCGAGATGGCCTGCATCTGGGATCTGTAGCAGTCGGGCGCCAGGGATGAGATCCGCGATCGTCGCCGACTCCGCCGGCGTGGTGACCACATCAAGGGCCCCGACGAGCACGAGGGTCGGCACCGTGATGGATCGAAGGATCTCGGTGTTGTCCGTACTTGCCATCGATTCGACCGCCTGGCCATAGCCAGGGAGACGAACGGAGCTGCTCATCGTCGTGGCAACGCGATCGACCAACGCTGCCGATGCGTCAGAGGAAACAAGTCGAGGTGCCCGGGCGGCGCTGAACGCCTCGATGCCTTCTCGATCGAGATCGTCCAGTCGAGATCGCATGGCGACAGCACTGTCTGACGAACGACCCGAACCACGGCTGGAGTCGGCCAGAACGAGCGCGCTGATTCGGTCCGGGAAGCGAGCAGCGATCCGAGCTGCAGTCACTCCTCCCCACGACACACCGATCAGGGTGGCCCGCTCCACGCCAAGCTCGTCGAGCAGACCAATCCAACGGTCGGCGAAATCGTCCATCGAGCTGATGGTGAGATCGTCATGCGATCCGGCGTAGCCAGGGGCGTCCGGCGCAAGGCACCACCTCTGATCAGCGAAGTGAGCAAGCTGGGCATCAAAGGCACAACCGGCGGACCCAATGCCGTGAAGGAACAGCAGCGGTTCGCCGACAGGCTCACCGGATTCGGCCACCGCGATCCCACCGATGTGTCGGTGCTGCAGCCGAGGTCCGGCGAGCGGCCAGTTCGCCGTCATCGAAACGCCATCCGTTCCTGGCCGGCAAGACTTCGGAGCGAACGAACAACCGACCACGCGGTGATGTGCGAGGTACGCGGGTTGTCAGGCGAGGGTCGATTGCTAATGGAGAATCGATAGTTGCCAGCGGCGCTATCGATCGTGATGTCGTGTGTGTTCGTCGTCGCGACAGGCGACCCGATCACGGCGACCTCGACCACTGCCGCATCTCCAGCGGCCAACGCCAGCGCGGCTGAGACGTTCAGCGACTCAGGAAAGCGCTGGACCGCATCACCAACGGTGCCTCGGAAACACTCGACCGCTTCTGAATCGAGAGTCGGTTCGAGAAGGCGGCGGCGAAGTTCATCGCTCATCCAGTCTCTCGCCAACGTGGCGCTCGGTTTCGTGGTCTCCAGAACTACCCGCTCGATGGCCCCATAGTCACGAGCTGCGGCAAGCAAGTCGAGTCCTCCAATCGCACCCGAACACAGATAGGGCCGTCCAGGTTTCGTCGACACCAATCGATCGAGCAGCGATCCATCCATCAGCGCACCGATCGAGACAATCAAGAGATCGGCGCCCGCAGCCAAGTACTGCTCACCGTGTTCGCGTAACGCATCGGGCCCTGCTGCTTCCACAACGACATCACAGTGGTCAGCGAGTTGCGATGCGGGTACGGACAACGGGTGAGGGAATCCGGCTGAGAAGCGCGAGGCGACAGCAGATACGAGCAATGACTCGTCCCCAGCCTGAGACGACGCGGCGATCTGCGCTGCGACGCCCTGATTGATCGCGCCCCAACCGAGGAGGCCAACTCGAAGTTGGTGACCACCGTTGCGTGGTGTCACGCATCATCCCAACGAGGTGGGTGACACCCAGGGTCCGGTTGTCCTGCTGCGGTGGCACGAAACTCAGGTGACGGCGGACCGGCGAGGTGCCAAAGATCGGATTGTCCTGGGACGCGTTGCCAGACACGGGGAACCCACGAGGCCTCATCGATCTGATCGACATCGGCAGTGATCTCGGGGACGAAACCTGCAGGGTCGCCGTAGTAGGCGAAGCAGTTGTTTCCTGGACCGTGACGTCCAATTCCCCAAAGCGGGTCGACGCCGGCGGACTTCATGCGTCCGACGGACACGAGAAAGTCGTCGAGTGATCCGACTTCGTAGGCGATGTGATTCACCGACGCATGCGAGGCCTGGTTGAACGCGATCGAGTGGTGATCAGAACCGTTCCGCAAGAACACCATCTGGTGCTCGGACCAATCCGAGACGGAGAACCCCAACACCTTCACGTAGAAGGCACAGAGCATGTCGATGTCGACCGTGTTCAGGACCACATGGGCAAGCCGCTGCGGGAGGGCCAGCCCCGACGGCCGAGGATCAGCGGCAATCATCTCGGTGATCACCCGCAATCGACGGCCTTCGGGGTCCGCCGCCTCGAATCCGTAGCCGCCTCCCAAATTCTGCAGATCAGCGGGCTCCATCGTGATCTCGACGCCGAGCTGATCCCATTGACCACACAGGCGATCGACGTCAGAACGACAAGAGGCGGCGAAGGCGATATGGCCCAGGCCCGCCGCCTCGGCCTCGACAAAACGCAACACGTGGTGGTTGGTTCCTTGGGCTCGAAAGGCAAGTGACGTCTCCGCCTCGCCGCCATCGCGAGAGCCGACAGATTCGAGACCCCAGGCGTGGTAGAAGTCTGAGAGTCCCTGTAGATCCGGGGTCCGCAACTCGACGTGCCGAAGACGGCCTGGTCGCCCCCGGAAAGGGGTCATCGAGCCCTGCAACGCCTCGGTCGTCTGCATCTAGCGAGATTATCTTCAACTTGAGGTAATGTCGAACACATGAGCGATTCAGCGGATGTTGTCGGCGAGATCGTCCACCAATGGCGCCGCGAACGACCCGATCTCGATCCGTCCCCCATCGGCGTATTCGGTCGATTGACTCGCAACTATCAACTGAAGCAAGTCCGACTTCGCTCGCTCTTGGGACAGTTCGATCTCACCCCGGCCACCTTCGACGTGCTCGCCAACCTTCGGCGCAGTCGATCCGATGGCCCGAAGACCGCTGGCGCGATTGCCAGCTCGTCGCTTCTGTCGACCGGAGGAACGACCTTCCGCCTCGACCGCTTGGAAGAGCGAGGATTGATCCGCCGAGTTGTGGCCGCTGAGGACCGGCGAGTGATCCACGTCGAACTCACATCCGAGGGAACCGCTCTGATCGATGCCGTCATGACCGCACACCTCGAGAACGAAGCCATGCTGCTCGCAGGCCTGAGTCGGGCAGAGATCGACCAGCTGGCAACCCTGCTGGCAAAGCTGGAACAGTCGCTCGCCACAACGAATCACACATCAGGCTGAGCTCTTACGGTGATGGATGTCGCTCCTCACGCAACAGATCGAGCACCCGACTCGGCGACAGTGGGCCTGACGCGATGACAATGTCGGTTCGGCCGGCGTTTCGAAGGGCATCCTCCACCGCATTGGCGATCGCCGCAGGAGGGCCGACTGCACCTCCCTCACCCAGCCCCTTGACCCCGAGCGGATTGGTCGGTGAGGGACACACGATCTCGTCCATCCGGATGTCTGGAACCATGCTCGCAACCGGCATGAGGTAGTCGGCAAACGTCGATGCCAGCGGTTGGCCTCGATCGTCGTACTGCATGTGCTCGCAGAGAATCCCGCCGATCCCTTGGCCAACGCCACCAACAACTTGGGCATCAGCGATCATCGGATTGACGATGTGGCCGGCTTCGTGGACAACGACGTAGTCAACGATGGTGACCCGGCCAGTGGATGGCTCGACATCAATCACTGCAGCGTGCACACCACTTGCGGTCGCGTAGTTCGGCGGCTGGAAATACGACGTCTCGCCAAGGCCATCACTTCCCGATCCCCCGAGCTGCTTGGGGATCGACCGGATGAGATCGGCGAGCGGGAGCTCAACACTCGGCGAACCGGCGATTGAAACAATCCCATCGGCCATGTCGAGATCGGCCGGGTTCGCTTCGAGGACCTCCGCCGCAGCCTCGAGGATGCGTGCCCGAAGGTTGATCCCGGCCTGGTGCGCAGCATTCCCAGCCGTCACGAGCGCTCGACTTGCGATGGTTCCAACGCCGTACGGGATGGTGTCGGTGTCGCCAGCAACGACGTCGATTTGATCGGGACGAACTCCAAGCGCATCGGCCAAGATCTGCGGGAACACGGTGCGATGCCCTTGCCCCTGCGACGGTGCGCCGGTGAAGAGCCGAATCCGACCTGCGGGCGTGACCTCTGCCCGGGCCCCCTCGAATGGGCCAAGACCCGTCATCTCGAGATACATGGCGAAACCAATCCCCCGCCACGTCGTTGACCGATCATGACTCTGACCCGTCGACACGGTCGCTTGGGCAGCTCGGACGCTGTCGAGATCGATCATCTCGACCGCTCGATCAAGCATCTGCGGATAGTCGCCGGAGTCGTATTCCTGTGGGACACCACGCCGATCGAGAATCCCGGTGCGATAGGGCATCTCGTCAGCAGTGATCAGATTTCGGCGGCGAAGCTCGCTCGGTTCCAGATCGAGCTCGAGCGCAAGCCGATCCATGGCTCGTTCCATGGCGAACGTGGCTTCGGGTCGCCCTGCGCCGCGATAGGGCGAGGTGTACGTCGTGTTCGTGAGCACACCGGTCGTTTCGATGTCGACGTTGGGTGCCCGGTACGGTCCAACCAGGTGGCAAAGGGCGTTATAGGGCACTACGAGCCCCACCATGTTCCGATTTCCGAGATTGACAATGATGTTGTCACGAACGGCCACAAGCCGACCATCAGCATCCGCCCCGAGGGTGATGTGATGAATCTGTTCCCGAGCGTGAGCATCAGCAGTGAGGTTTTCGTAGCGATCAGCGATCCACCGAACCGTCCGACCCAAGTCGCGGGCGGCAAACGGGATGAGCAGCTCCTCGACAACGAGAATGCCCTTTTGCCCGAAGCCTCCACCGACATCGACTGATTGCACGCGTACCTGGTCCGAGGAAATGCCGATGGACTCTGCGATGTGGTCTCGCACCCGGTGCGGAGTCTGGGTCGTCGACCAAACGGTGAGTGCCTCGGTGAACGGATCGTTGCGAGCGACGAGGCCCCGAGGTTCCATTGGCGCGCACACATACCGTTGGGTCGCAAACGTCTCTTCAACCACAACGGCAGCCGAACTCAGTGCCAGGTCGACGTCGCCCACGCCATGGCGAACATGGACACCGACGTTGTTGTCCTCACCCAGCAAGGCCAGCGGCGCGTCGGCAAGCAACGCTGCCTCCGGATCCATGACCGCGGGGAGCTCGTGATAGTCGACTTCGATCAGCTCGACGGCGTCCTCCGCGAGATAGCGGGATTCAGCAATCACCATGGCCACCGGTTGGCCGACGTAATTAACCTCATCGGTGGCCAGAATGGGAGCTGGTTGGAGCTTGTTCACTGGGTTCAACGCAGCGATGCCAGGCGGAACTCTGAGTTCCTCGGCATTCAGAAGCGGTTTGATGTGACCCGAGACAAAGTTGCCGTCATAGACGGCCACCACACCGGGACTCTCCAATGCTGCGGCGATGTCAATGCGGTCGATCCGTGCGTGGGCAAACTGGCTTCGCAGGAACGCGACCTCGAGCGCCCCCGGAATGTCAAGGTCGTCGACGAACCTCGCATCGCCACGCAATAGACGATCATCTTCGACTCGCAGGCGTGATTGCCCAATGAAGGGTGTCTTCACAGTGGGCCCATTGTCGCTCGACTCAGCCATGTGTGTCTCCCGAATCGAATCCAAAGGCCTCACGAGCAGCCCGACGAATGTTGACGTACCCGGTGCATCGACAGAACGAACTGTCGAGCTGGGCGTCGAGGTCGGATTCGCTGATGTCGCGCCCATCTTCTTCTGCCTCTTCGGCAAAGGCGGTCAACGAGCAGAGAAAGCCGGGGGTGCAGAAGCCGCACTGCAACCCGTGTTGGTTGGTGAACGCCTCCTGGATCACGCTGAGCGGGCCATCCGGTTCCGCCAGGCTCTCGACGGTGCGGATTTCTCGCCCATCGACTTGCGGGGCAAGCATGAGGCAGGACCGAACCGCGGCACCGTCGACGAGAACGGTGCAGGCCCCGCATGACCCCTGTTCACATCCGAGGTGCGTGCCGGTGAGTCCCACCCTGTGGCGCAAGAAGTCGGCGAGAAGGAGACGAGACTCGACTTCCGCGGCCACGTCACTGCCGTTGATGGTGACTCGGATCTGGTGACGCGCTGTGGGCTCAGATACCGGTGGCGGAACAGCCTGGGATATCGCACCGGGAACGCTCGATGGGGTGCCCGTCATTTCTGTGCCTCCGCACTCGCTCGCAGCTGAGCCTCGCCCGCCACATCGATCAAGAGTTTGGTCATCAGCGTCCGGCGGCTAGCGGCCGAAGCGTGAATGTCGCCGGTGGGATCGAGAGCCTCAACAGTGGCTTCGGCGGCGTGCTCGATCTCAACGCCACCAGCCAGCAGTGCGCTTTCGACAGAGGTTGCCCGTTTCGGGCACCCGCTGGCTCCGAACATCACGACTCGGGCAACCGAACTGGCAAGGTCGAGAACACAGGCAACACCCGCCAATGCGAAGTCACCGGGGCGTACCGCAAACTCCTGAAACCCCCACCCTGCAGGCTGGTCGGGAAGCTCGACACTCACCACCATTTCGTCATCAGCGAGTGACGTGGAGAACGGACCATTCGACAACTCTTCAGCCGCAATGCGCCGGCTTCCGCCTTCGGATCGAACAACGACCTCTGCGCCGAGGGCAATCGCCACTGCCGGCAACTCCGCCTGCGGATCATTGTGCGCCAGACTGCCGCACACGGTTCCCCGATTGCGGATCTCAGCATGTCCGATGTGCTCCAACGCAGCTGCGAGTAGCGGCCACCGCTCGACCACGTCAGCGTCTCGGAGAGCTCGACGCTGCGTGACGGCAGCACCAAGGCGAAGCACGTTCTCGGTCACCTCGATGTCGTTGAGCTCCTTGACCCGCCCAATGTCAATGAGACGCTCTGGGCCGCCCAAACGAAGGTTGAGGATCGGTATGAGCGACTGCCCTCCCGCAAGAATTCGGCTGTCACGTTCGTCGGAGAGCAGCGCCAAGGCCTCCTCGACTGAGGTTGCCGCGACATAGTCAAAGGGAGGCGGTTTCATGAGCGGCTCCGAGCTGGTGGATCGTGGGCGGCAACATAGGTCAAGTTCAAGACATTATTCAACCAACGAGAATCTGACAGTTACTGCCTTTCAGACTGGCAGTTGTTCTGGGCCGTCGTCTAACCTCGCCGATCCCACACCGCAGCACTCAACATCGGAGCGACCTGATGCCCCACCCGCTTGTTCTCGCCGGTCAGTACGGCTCGCCTTACACACTCAAGATGCGCGGTGTGCTGCGCTATCGCCACATCCCGTTTCGGTGGATGCTGCGGGGCTCCAAGTGGGACGACCTCCCCGCGCCCCCCGTTCCGATCATTCCCGTGATCGCCTTTCCGAACGAAGACGGCAGCCACGGTGAGCTGATGGTGGACTCTTCGCCACAGATCATGCGCCTCGAGAATGACTACGAGGGCCGGAGCGTTGTGCCGCCAGATCCTGCACTGGCCTTCATCGACACCTTGATCGAAGACTTTGCCGACGAATGGCTTACCAAAGCCATGTATCACTACCGCTGGGCGTACGAAGCCGACATCGACAAGGCGGGCAAGCTGCTACCGATGTCGGGCAACCTGCAACTCGATTCAGATCAGTCGCAGCAGATGTACACGTTCATTACCGAACGCCAAATCGGCAGACGAGCTTTGGTCGGTTCTACCGAGTGGAACACCCCGATTATCGAGGGCTCATACCGCCGGGTCCTCGAGACCCTGCAAGCGCAGTTCTCCACCCGCGACTTCCTCCTTGGGGATCGACCAGGTCGCGGAGATTTCGGCCTGTACGGCCAGCTCACCCAACTCGTGCGTTGGGACCCCACATCGACCGCTGTCGCTGTCGATATCGCTCCGAAGGTACTGAACTGGGTCGAGCGGATGGACGATCTTGAGTGGCTTCCCGTGACCGAGGACGACGGATGGCATTCGATCGAAGAACTCGATACGGCAACCAAAGATCTCATTGCAGAGGCTGGGATCTCCTACGCCCCGTTCATGGTCGCCAACGCAAAGGCGCTGCAAGCCGGTGACGAAGAGGTTGTGTGCCAGATCGACGGCACCGAATACCGCCAGGGACCATTCGGCTACCAGGGCAAGTGTCTGATGTGGCTGCGCGAAGACTATGCCGCGCTTGATGACGGTGATCGCCAGCGGGTCGATTCAGTCCTTGCCGACACGGGGTGTGAGCAACTGTTTACATGAACGCAACTCAGCGTCGAGCAGCTACAGAATTGCCAGCGCATTTCCTGGTGACCCGAGAGCTCCGGGGATCTTGAGCGGAGCCGCCACGAAGAAGAACGTCGAGCGTTGTTGATCAGCACACCGGGTGTGTAGTTGCTCAAAGTCAAACATCTCGCCCAGCGCCATACCCAAGGTGGGGAGAAGCCGTCGGTGAAGCGAACCGACCGCTGGATCGGCGGGAACTACCTCGACAGCCGGGTTGTCGCAGCAAATCGCGGCTGGATGAGCATTCCAAAGAAACCGTGCCATCGCTTCGTCGGCCCGTAGACCGGCAAATGCTGGTGAATCAGCGTACGCGACGCGCTGTTCGTTGTTGAGAGCCCGATAGGCCGCCACCCACCCAGTCCGAATGCACAACAGATCTCCGACGTCCAACTCAACTCCCTGAGCGTCGATCGCCGCCTCGAGATCCTCAACGGTGATCGGCCGCGGATCGAGCGGATCGAAGCTTCCCTCACTCGTCGTCAACCACGTGTTGACATCGATCAGCACGCCGCGTCCAGCGATCCCGTGATCAGCAAACTGATCGATGCCAAGTCCGTTGCCGCCGTCCTCGGTTGGATCGGTGGTTCGGCCACCCCAGTAGCCGTACTCCCGACAGCGAACGTGATTCAGGGCGTCCCACTGAGTCGAGCCCTGCGGATGAAAGTTGTCGAGCCGATCATCCATCTCGTGGCGGTTCAACGCGAAGACCGTGTGCTCATAGCTTTGGCGCCCGAACAGCGGCGGGTTCGGCAGATTCAACGGCAGATCGAGCGACACCCGCTCCCCTGTCCGCACCAATTGCGCGGCGGCTGCCACTCGATCAGGCGTGAGCAGATTCATCGAACCGAGCACGTCATCAGGACCGAACACGTCCCAGGCGTGACGCAGATCCAGCTTCCCGAGAAGCGGCAGATCGTCAAAGTCTGGAAGGTCGGAGAACGAACCGGGTGCACCCATGGGTCGATCCTGCCTTAGTGACGCTGGTCGGTCGAGTCGGAGTTCGACTCCGGCACAACCAGATTCGGACACCACCCGCTTCAGCGGCGAGACTGACGAGATGTTCGTTGTCCCCCGTGCTCTCACATCCGGCTCCTACCACGGACGTGTTCGGTGAGCGACGAACGCCCACCGCGGCGAGGGCGGGCAGGGAACGCGGTGTCCATGGCCCAAGCTCTTGACGCCATTGCCGACAAGGCCCGCGTCTACGTTGCCGGAGGCTCCGCTGTTTCGACGTCGATCCTCGAGGCGATGACCCAACAACGGGACCGGTGGTCACGGATCGAGATTGTCGCCGACTATCTCGTCGAACCTCTCCCGGTGTTTGCCTATCCAACCGAGCCGTTTCACGTTGCGTCGTTGCAGCCGAACGGCACCCTGCGGTCGATGATCGATGGAGACGCGTATCGCACGGCCGCCCGTCCGCTCAGCGAGTGGGGCGGTGCCATGGAACCCGGGGGCGATACCGCCATCGATGTTGCGTTGGTGCACGTCAGCGAACCAGGTCCCGATGGTCGATTCAGCCTCGGCGTCAGCTCGGGCACCCCGCTGGCAGCCATGTCGTCAGCCGACCTGGTGATCGCCCAGGTCAATCCCCGCATGCCGTACACATTTGGTGCGGCGGAGATTCATCAGGATGAGATGGACCTCCTCGTCGAGGTCGAACACGAACTCGTCGAGTTCCCACTCGCTGAGCCGGACGACATCACCAGCTTGACCGGTGCCCTCGTCGCCTCCGAGATCCCTCATGGCGCGATCCTGCAACTTGGCGTAGGAGCTCTGCCCGAAGCGGTGTGTCGCGAGCTGTCTGGCCACCGGGATCTTGGGATCCATAGCGGTCTCATCAGCGACGGCGTGATCGACCTCGTTGCTTCGGGGGCCTTCAGCGGCAAGACCCATCCGGACCACCCAGGAAAGATCGTCACCGCGATGATTGGCGGCACTCGGCAACTCTTCGACTTTGTCGACCGAAACCCCGACGTGGTCACCGTGACGACGCACGAGTCTCACGGCATGGTGGCGCTCGGCCGGCTCCCCAACCTCATAGCGGTGAACTCTTCGATCGAAGTCGCCCTCGACGGTTCGATCAACAGCGAGCGCGTCGGCACCCGAATCGTGTCGGGCCCGGGCGGAGCCCCCGACTATGCGCGGGCAACTGCAGCAGCGGACGGCGGGCGGTTCTTCGTCGCCCTACCCTCAACCGCGGCGAAGGGAACCGTGTCGCGAATTGTCTCGACGCTGCAGGGGCCAGCAACAGTCGACGGCACTCTTGTCGACACCGTCGTCACGGAGTTCGGGGTGGCCAAATTGTGTGACCTCGATGCTTCCTCACGAGCTGACGTGCTTCGCTCGATCGCCCACCCTGACTTCCGATCCGATCTCGGCTGACACTCCGCCCATGACATAGGAGGCTGGAGTCGTACTGGTCAGACGTCGTACTGAACTGTCAACCAGGTCCTTGGAAGATGGCGTTCGCGTCGTGCAGCGCTGTGACTTCTGATGAAGTGAAGCCAAGTTGTTCGATGAGCACGTCGTCGGTGTGCTGCCCGAGACATGGCGCTGGTCGCCGCAGTCCATTGGGGCCCTCGGTCAGCGTCCAGGGAATCCCTGGAACGACACGCGCCCCGGTAACCGGATGATCGGGACGAGACAACATCCCGATCGCGTCCAATTGTGGATCACCGTTCCAGAGGTCACCGGGAGACAGCGATGGGAATGCCGGAACCCCGACTGCTTGCAACATGTTCGCCGTCTCCCATCGATCTTGTGTCGAGGTCCACGACGCAATCCGCTCATCGAGAGCAGCCTCGTTCTGCTTCCGATCTGCTGCGGTTGTGAAGCGCTCATCGATATCGAGGTCATCGCCGATGAGTCGGCCGAGCGCATACCACTGGTCATCGTTGGTGCACGCGATCGTCACCCAACGGTCCTCGCCGTCCGCTGGGTAGCAGCTGTGGGGTGCCCATTGCGCGTCATGATTCCCAGCCCGCTCTGGGTTGGACCCTTGCGCGAGATAGGCCATCCACGGCTCTCCGATCGTCGTTGCGACGGCTTCGACCATGGCAATGTCGATCGTGGCGGCCACTCCGGTTCGACGCCGGGCAGCGAGGGCTGCGACCACAGACCATGCTGCACCAAGGCCAGATCCCGGATCGCCGATGGCAACTCCCGTCTCAACGGGAGGACCTCCCGCGTAGCCGGTGGCGGCATACAGACCCGCGAGTGACCCGCCCGCTGGCCCGTAGGCCATGTAGGACGCGTTCGGCCCGGTCTGCCCGTAACCACTGATCGACGCCACAATCACGTCCGGGTTGATCGAGCGCAGCCATTCGATGCCGAAGCCCAACTTGTCGAGCGTCCCGACGCCGAAGTTGTCGATGACCACATCCGCCTTCGCGACCATCCGGCGGACGACCTCAAGAGCATCGGCGTGGCCAAGATCAACGCCAATGCTTTGCTTGTCGGCGTTGTAGATCTGGAAGCCGCCCGAGGTGTCGTGGCCCGGCGTCACTCCGTCCGGATGAAACGGCATGCGGCGAAACATGCACGAACGTTCTGGCCACTCGAGCTTGATGACTTCTGCTCCGAGATGGGCCAGATATTCGGTACAGAACGGGCCAGCCCACACCCATGTGAAGTCACAAACCGTCACTCCCTCCAGCGGTCGTGCGCTGGTCGTCGGTGCTGACATGCGATTGATCGTCTCGGGAGCGTTCGCCGCCGCGGCGTCGAACCAACCTTGTCCATTGGCCGATCCGAGTTCGGGTGCTGCGGTCCGCAGCCCCCACCAAGGCTGATCGAACTTGGCTGGTGGTCCTGGTTGTTTGATCCCGTCGGGCGACGTTGCAAAGAAGCCCCGCGCCGCAAGATGCTGGTTGGCCTCGAGCTGCTCCATGGTGTTGACCGGAGTTATACAGATTCTCGCTTCCTGGGCTCGCACGGCGAGATCGTCAACCTTTTGGGTCGCCATCCACCCACCGAGAAACTCATCGACGACGGCGTAGTTCGTTCGTCGAGCGTCAGATGTCGCGACGTCCTCCCGGAGTGCCCATTCCGGTCGACCCATCAGCTCAACCAGGGATTCCCACTGACGCTGTTCAGGACAGATGATCTCGACCATGCCGTCACTGCATTCAAAGATGCCCCACGGCGAGACGGTCTTGGCGGCCAGTCGGGAGACGTCGCCGCCGACAAAGCTCACAACCGCAGGCGCAAACTCGGTCATCTTCGCTGCGGCTGCGAACATCGAGAAGTCGATGTGCTCGCCGAGCCCAGTGTGCGCTGCTCGGTCGACCGCTGCCAGAGACACCGCTGCTGCCGCAGTCGCCACGTTGATCGTGGCGTGATGTCCCACGGATTTGATGGGCGGAAGCTCGGCATCGGTGGCGCCGCTCGGCGAAAGAAATCCCCAGGCGGATCCATGAATCAACGAGAGTTCTTCGGCCGCATACTCCGCATACGGCCCCGCTGACCCAAACGGGCTGATTCGGCAGACAACGGCATGCCCAGGACGCTGAGCGAGCAATTCGGAGATATCACCCGACTCTCGGCCGCAAAGAACGAGATCCACCTCCGGCAGCAGTCTCGTGAGGTGGCCGCCGTGCCCTATCTCACTGCCCGGACGGCCAGCGTCGCGAATCTCGGGGTCCCACAAGACGGAACGCTTGTTTGTGTTGAGCCACCGGTGCAGGTCATGGGGTCGATGACGTACCAGATCATGTTCCGACTCGGCCCGCACGACGTCGGCGCCCATGTCGGCGAAGAGCTTTGCCGCCCAGGCAACACCGATCGCGACGGCCGAGCTTTGGATATCGGGAAGTTCGAGGATGCGTAGTCCGTTGAGGCTCATGGCGTCGACTTAGAGAAAGGCCCAGCCGGGCCGACCTGCGGCGCAGGCTTCATACGCAACCGGATCGATCGGCTGGTAGAAGCCGGTGGCGACCTCACCGTTGCACGTCACGCGACACAAGTGTTCATCCAGGCCAGCAAGTCGTCCCCGCACCTCAGCCTGGTTCACATCGTAGGTCTCGCCTTCAATGAGATCTGGGCCGTCATAGCCACCTTGATGAATGTCTTTATCTGGCGTACCTCCGTACATGCCACATCGGAGATACGCAGTTTGATTGCCGATTCGTTCGTAATGGACTTGCTTGACCTCACCAGTGTCGAGCGGATAGTCGACGATTCCCTCGATGAAGATGTTGGTGTCGGGTTCGAACCGAAGGCGGCGGGTCGGCTTGTTCACCTTGCCCGAACCTTTGCGGGCGTCGCCGAACGGGTAGAAGACACGGTCACCCCAAAGGGTCCAACTTCCAAACGCGGCGAAGCCATTGCCCGAGGTTCCTACGTGAAGCCGACCGCCAAGTGACATTGGCGGACCACCCACTCCTCTGCCGACTCCCCAGTGTCGGTCCCGTGTGCCGAAGCTCCCCGCAGGAAAGGACACGCGGGTTCCCCCCACATCGACCCAACCTTGGACGACACCAAAGCTTTCAAACCCGGTGGTGACATCTCCCCGTCGGCCAGGTGGCGTTCCGGTGGCGGAGTTGGATAGCGGTTCGCGGAACGTCTGCCGAGTGGTGTCGACGAAGTCGAGGTCGAAACTGATCCCCCATTCGTTCGGCTCCAACTCGAACTTCCAGCGACGCATGCCCTGCACGATTTGCGGTCGAATCGGGCCAATCTGGAGGTCACTTCGGTCCACTCCGAGCCGACGAAACCCTCGGACTGTGGTGTGCTGGCCTTTGTGATTCACGATCGCATAGGCCTCGGCTCGATCGAGGTTGGGATAGAAGCTGCCACCGAGGGCGACCATGGTGTCGCCTGTGGGATCGTGACTGAGCATCCAATACCGTTCGTAGGCGCGAGGATCACCCGTTGCCATTACCCGGATCGGATCCGGTGTCTGATGGATCATGTAGTCATCGAGCGGCGAGAGCGGAAACTGCTCCGCAAAGTACTCGTCGCTCACACGAAGATCAGGAATGTTCGGGTCGGTCATCAATCATCCTCGGTGGGATAGCGGGGTTGCTTGTTCAACGCGGGGTTGGCATCGACACGGTGGCGAAGATGTTGCTGGATTCGAGCTCTTGACTCCAGCCCTCGTTCGTCCTTGGGAAGTGAGCGGAGCGCAGCTGCGAGCAATCCACGCAGCTCGACGTTTCGCTCGACCGGGTCATCGGCGAGCTGGTCTAGTTCACCGGTTGAAGTGCGAAGCGCAGCGACATCGAGCGTGACCAAGATTTCAGCACTGGCTTCGTTGTCCCAGCAAAGGAACTCGTGCCGGCTATCTGCGCCACCCGCGAGCCGTCGAGTTTGTTTGACCGCATCTGCGAGCGCCTGACGCGATGCCTCGCTCAGCCCTTCGTCCTCGACCACATCGTCGAGAAGTCGAGCGATTCCGAGCAGATGCTCGGCGATGGTGGGTCGCATCAACTCACCCTGCCAAGCAACTCTCGCAGCACGGCACCCGAGGGTTGATACGGCTCATCGATTCTTCCCTCGACATAGGCTCGCAGGCCGCTTATCTGCATCACTGCAGTTTTGAAGGTTGCGAAGACATTCCACCACGAGACCGAGTCTCGGTCGACCGTGAGCCCTGTTGCCTTCTCATAGTGAGCGAACAGGTCCTCCGCCTCCCAGGCTTCATCGATCAGATGTTCGCCGCGTCGCAGCGGTTGGGTAACCCACCCGAGATCCTCGTGCCGGTCTCCGAGATGAGCTAGTTCCCAGTCGAGCAGCGCGGTGACGCCATCATTCTCGTCAAGCAGGATGTTGCCCGGCTTGAAGTCTGCATGCACGAGCACCGTTTGATCATTCTGCGGAGCATGGGTTCGCAACCACTGACCCGCCAACGTCAGCTCGGGCCAGGGCTCGAGCTGGTCGCTCGCGAGAATGGACTCCCACCGATCAAGCTCATGGAGGGCTGCGCCCGACCCCGGGTCGCCAAACAAGGTTCCGAGGACGGTGTCGTCCCATTCCACTCTGTGCACGCTGCCCAGAAGCTCGCCGAAGCGCTTTCCCAACGCGACTCGATCCGCCAGCGGGCGCTCGCCGTTGATGCAGTAGTACTCACAGGTGCCGGCTGATCGTGACATCACGAGCGACGGCTTCGAGAGCTCGGTGCCTGTCTCGTCCAACCAACGGGCCCGAGGGGCCAGGACGTTCGAACCCTCGAGTGCTTGGAGCACAGCGAACTCTGTCGCTCGCTCGGTGTCGATCAATCCGCCTTCGGGATCTTGTCGCACAATCAGCGGCTCGGTTTGACGTTGCCCTCTGTCGGTCCACGCCAGATCGAACAACCAGTTCTCCCGCGACCGACCGGTCGTGACACGCTGGACACCCGAGACAACCGGTTGTGCGTCGGGGCCCAGTCGAGCTGTGACGAAACGTTCAAGCGCTTCGTGAATGGGGACGACGTCGCTCATTTGCCAATGAAACCGAGATGAGCCGACAACGCCGCTGGCAAAACGCTCCTCTTCACTTCGAGCATGCCTGCGCCAGGCTGAGCTTCTCGGCGGTCTACAGCCATCGGCGCACCGTAGCCCGCTCACTCAGCCAGTTCGTAAACACACCGTCCAGCCGTCGCCCGGGTTCCTCCATCGGGCGACACGTCAGTCGCCGATCTCCGCCACCGGGCTCAGTCAACGCGAGGTCAGCCGCGGGTTCGTTCACATTGTGATAGTCCACATCTCATGACCACGCCGGGGCGATTCACGGCTCCTTCAACTAACGCCCGAACGACGCACCAAGTAACGTCCCGGATCGAAACCAACAGGGGGTGTTCGGATGGAGAAGCAGACCGGAGCGCAACAAGGCGGTCCGCTGACCGGAATCCGAGTCATCGACTTGTCTGCGGTGGTTTCTGGTCCCTTCGGGACTTCGATGTTGGCCGACCAGGGCGCCGATGTCATCTCGATCGAGCAAGCCCATGCGCCCGACATCGTTCGCCAGTCGGGTGCCCTCGTCGACTCGGCCCAAGGCGTGAGTGCCATGTGGGCGGCGCTTAATCGCAACAAGCGGTCCGTTGCTCTGAATCTGAAGGACGAGCGAGGCAAGGAGCTGATTCTGGCGCTGATCCGCGACGCCGATGTCGTGGTCCAGAACTTCCGACCGGGCGCGATGGAGCGCCTCGGTCTGGGATGGGACGTGCTGCATGCTCTCAATCCCGACCTGGTGATGTGCTCGGTCAGCGGCTTCGGGAGCGACGGGCCCTACTCCCACCGCCCGGCATTCGACGCGATTGTGCAATCGGTTTCCGGCTTTCCGATGGTGCAGATCGATGATGATGGCGATCCGAAACTCATGGCCACCATCGTCTGCGACAAGGTCACGTCGCTGAACGTCGCACAATCCATCTGCGCCGCGCTGGTCGCACGGTCGCTCGGCCACGGTGGGCAACATGTCGAGGTCGCCATGGTCGATGCAAGCATTCATTTCCTGTGGCCGGATGCACTGTGGAACCACACCTATGTCGACCACCAGACAGACACGCCCGACTTGTCGAAGGTCTGCAGCCTGTTTCGGACCGCCGACGGCTGGGCCATGATCTACCCGCTCGGAACCGATGCCCAGTGGCAGTCGTTGTGTCGAGCCCTCGATCGTCCCGACTTGGCCACAGATACGCGATTTGCCGACCTTCACGGACGCATCACCCACGGAGCGGAGATCAACACCGAACTCGAAAAGGAGGCGGTGAAGTTCACCACCGTTGATCTGGTTCAACTTGTCGAGGAAGCGGATGTTCCGGCGGCGCCCGTGAATACCCGAGACCAAATGATCGCCGACCCTCACGTCCAATACCGAGACATCGTCCAGGAGAGCCTGCACCCGACCGCCGGGAGGATTCGCTCGGCCCGGTCGCCCGCGTTGTTCTCCAAGACGGCGTCCACCCACACTCGGCACGCTCCCCTCTTCGGCGAGCACACCGACGCAGTCTTGACCGAGCTGCTCCAGGTGTCCTCCGACGAATTGTCGACCTTGCGCTCCGAAGGTGTCATCGCCTAGCGACGATGGGCGGGCCACTCGCTGCGATTCGGCAGTGCCCCATCAAGATGCCCCTCCGACTCGGAGCTAGTTGCCGACCTCTCGGACTGAGTAGCGTTGTCTCATGCATGACTTGATCATCACCGGGGGCACAGTTGTCGATGGCACAGGGGCGCCCGGTCAACGAGCCGATGTCGCCGTGTCCGATGGCATCATCACCGAAGTCGGCGATCTGTCGGGGCAAAACGCCAGCCAAACCCTGGACGCCGACGGCCACATCGTCAGTCCCGGCTTCATCGACGTGCACACCCACATGGATGCTCAGATCGCTTGGGACCCGCTTGGCGAATGCTCATGTTTTCACGGCGTGACGACTGCAGTGATGGGCAACTGCGGCTTTACCTTGGCCCCGGTCAATAGCAACGAGCGTGAACTCGTGGTCCGCAACCTCGAGCGGGCCGAAGACATCTCGGCCGACGCCATGGCGGCCGGTATCGAGTGGACGTGGGAGACGTTCCCGGAGTACCTCGACTTCGTCGATGCCACTCCGAAGGGAATCAACTACGCGGGGTATGTCGGTCACTCTGCGCTCCGGACGTGGGCCATGGGCGAACGCGCCTTTCACGAAGAGGCCAATGCCGAAGACCTCGTCGCCATGACCGCACATGTCGTGGAATCCATGCGCGCTGGCGCCTTCGGATTCACCACGTCGGTCTCTGCGAACCACGAAACGAGCGACGATCGTCCTGTCGCCAGTCGTTTCGCGTCGAGAAACGAAATCAATACTCTCGTCGCCGCAATGGGTGCGATGGGGCCAGGCGGCATCTTCGAGCTCGCTCAGCATCCAAACATGCGGTCGTCGGACGAAGCCGTTCGTGAGGACTACGCCCGTTGGTTGATCGAGCTGTCCGTCGAGACCGGCGTGATGATCACGTGGGGAATGCTTGCGTTCGGCACCGAAGACCACCTCTGGCGTCCGGTGGTCGACCTCGTCGATCGCATCAACGACGCTGGCGGCCGTGCTTGGGGACAGGCCCACAGCCGACAATTCGGCGCGTTGCTCAGCTTTCAGACTCGGCTGCCGTTCGATGCGCTCCCGGTCTGGACCGAATTTCGCGCCGGTTCTCTCGAGGAGCAACGGCGAGCAATCGGCGACCCGGCGCTTCGGGAGAAGCTCATCCATGAAGCCGATCATGGCGAATATGGCCGAGCCATCGGCGCAGAAGCGCGACGACCCGAGTGGGAGTACGTCTATCCAGTCACCGCTGGCCTGCCGCCGTATCCGACGATCGCGGAGCTTGCCGCTGCGAGTGGTCGATCACCGATGGAGACCTTCCTGGATCTCGCGATCGATTCTGATCTCGACCTCTTCTTCATGCAGGCGGCGGCCAACCACGACCAAGCGCGAGTCCTGGACTTTCTGCGACATCCATTCGCCATTCCCACGTTCAGCGACAGCGGTGCGCACGTCAGCCAGATCATGGATTCTTCGATCCAAACACACATGCTCGGCCACTGGGTTCGCAACGAACAAGCCTTCACCGTCGAAGACGCGGTGCATCGCATGACCCAGGTTCCAGCGAAAGCTTGGGGATTCGCCAACCGCGGCGTCGTTGCATCTGGCATGGCCGCTGACCTCAACGTGTTCGACATTGAGACGGTTTCGCCAAACATGCCCGAGCTTGTCTACGACCTTCCTGGCGGAGCTCGCCGGCTTCGCCAAACTGCCAGCGGTATTCGAGCAACCCTCGTCAACGGCGAGGTCATCGTGGCCGACGCAGAGCCAACTGGAGCACGTCCGGGCCAACTCGTCCGAGGTCCACTCGCCGTGACCTGAGACCGCACACGGCTGAATTGGCTACGCTCACCGGCCTATGACACAACTGGGTTCGTTCGACCCAATTGTGAATGACCTCAGTCTGCGCGGCTACTCAGTATCCGAAGGCTTCTTGAGCACAACACACATTGCAGCACTCGCCAAACTCGCGCTGACGCGGCAGCGAGAGGGCCATCTCGTGCAGGCTCGGACCGGCAAAATGAAGCCGGAGATCGAGTTGCTCCGGGGTGATTCGATCGAGTGGCTGGATGAACACTCAGCCGAGGCATCGGTGATCGACTGCCTGGCGGAGTTTGATGCGTTACGCCGAATCCTGAATCAGCAGCTGTTTATGAATCTGCATGAGGTCGAGAGCCACTTTGCGTTCTATCCACCAGGAGCCGTGTACCGAAAGCATCTCGATCGATTTGCGAACGGTCCTCAGCATCGTCAGCTAAGCCTCGTGCTCTACCTCAATGAGGGTTGGATCAACGCAGATGGCGGAGCGCTCAGGCTGCACCTAGATGGCCCGACAGATGAGCGCCTCGACATCTCGCCAACCATCGGTCGTCTCGTGTTGTTCGTCTCGTCGCGATTTTGGCATGAGGTCTTACCGACGAACCGGGACCGACTGAGTCTCACTGGTTGGTTCCGGACCCGTAGCCATCTGTCCCAACCGACAGACGCTGGAACCCCTACCGAATGATCTCGAAGGCAGCCGCCAGCTCCACGCCAAAAGCTTCGCCGATCGATTCCGCGGGGCCACGTAGGAATGCATCCGGCGACGCCATGTCGCCATCGAGGTTGTCGAGATAGAGCTGGTGACAAGCCAGCGATGCCACGCCGGCCTCAAACGTTTCCGTCACGTCGACCGCATGGCCAGCCTCAGGGCTGCCGGAGAATGCAACGAACTGCACTCCGTCCCACGCTTCTCCTGCTTCAGGAAAGACCCACGGGTTCCCTGCATCGCGCACCGCATCGAGCAGAGAACGACCGACCGCTCGATGGTCGGGGTGATTCCAGCTCGGGCCTCCCCACGAGTCACGGAAGTTGATGGAGAGAACGACATCTGGTCGTTGAGTTCGGATGACGGTGCAGAGCGCCGCCCGCAAGCCGATGCCCTCCTCAATCAGCCCATCGGGCATACCGAGAAACTCGACGTCCACAACTCCCACTACCTGACATGCCGCTACCTGTTCCTCCCGACGCAGTGGCCCCACGACCGGCGGCTCCATGGCCGAGATGCCGGCCTCACCATCAGTCACCAGCACATAGGCGATGGACTTGCCTTGCCTTGTCCACCTCGCAACGGCAGCAGCGGCCCCGTATTCCATGTCGTCGGGATGGGCGATGACCGCCAGCGCCGATTTCCAGTCTTCCGGCACGGCATCAAAGTTCGTCATGGCGGCAAACTAGACCGTCGCCCGACCAACCAGCTGCCGGATCCGACCTCGGTTGCGGGCGAGATGCACGACCATCTGGATGATGCTGGCAAAGCCAGTCACGGTGTGCACGGTCGCCCAGATGGAAGCATCCGACCACTCCAACCAGATGGGAAAGCCCGTGACAATGCAGATCGTGGCCGTCGTCCCCAGGGCGGCATTGGTGACCGCCAGTGAGAACTCGCGGTCTTCCCTCCCCCGCTTGAGAATCCGGCGAATCCAGCCAGCATTACTGAGCAAATGGCCGATGATGATCGGCACCAGAACAATGCCAACCCATGAGTGAACCCCATAGTCGGGCCCCTCACGAGTGATGAACTCTGCGATGAAGCCCACCAAGAGCGTCGAATCGATCAGAATCCGAGCCCAGCGTCGACGAAGCATGGCTTCAACAGCCACAGGTGTCTGCCCGCAGCGCCGTGGCCCAGCGGGGCCGATTCCTGATTGTCGAACCGTTCATGAGATTGCTTCCTCGGTCGTGACAGACCATGCCGACTATTCCTCACAATGCTCTGTATCGAGGGATTGTCCAAGGTCACAAGTGGACTGGGGCTGGTCAAATTCAGACAGTCAGCGGTTGCCTGCATCCCGCCGACAACGCCTCGGTGGCATAGTCGACACGTGGATCGAATCAGCCAAACGCCAGTACACACCCGGCGCGGGTTTCTTCTCGGCACCGGAGCGCTCTTTGTCGGTGCTTGCACGACCGACGGAGCGAATGATCAGTCCGCTGATCCGACCTCGACCACGACAAGTTCTCCGACGACTTCCGCGGTCTCAGCTGCCGCTGAGACCGATGGCACCCAGGACCCTGCAGAGGACCTCGAAATCCAACCCTTGTCGGCTGAGATGTTCGATGCTCTAGCGATCTGTGCACTCACGGCGAGTGCGGCCGAGGGCCCCTTCCCATCCCAATCCCCTCTGAATCGACGGGAGATCCACGAGAACTATCCCGGGCATCCCCTTCGACTCGGAATTCGAGTGGTCGATCAAGACTGCCAACCGGTTCCCGATGCCACGGTCGACATCTGGCACACCGATGCCAGCGGCGACTACTCCGAATATGAAGACAACGGAAGTGGCAAAGACGAGGGGGAAGGCTCGTCGTTCTGCCGAGGATCTCAGATCTCAGACCAGCGCGGGATCGTCGAGTTCTTGACCATCTATCCGGGTTGGTACGACGGACGAGCGGTGCACATCCACGCCTCGGTGCATCTCCAAGATCAAAGGATCTTGACAGCTCAGCTGTATCTCGACGAGTCCTACTCCGCAGGCGTGTTCGCAACGGGCGAGTACGCCCAGTTCGGGCTGCCAGACACCAGTTGGTCAGACGACTCTCTCATCGGCGATCCACCTGCCGACGGTTCGTTCGTCACGACCTCGCCCGCGCCGACGCGCATCGGTGCTGGCACGCTCGGTCTCATGAACCTGGGTGTTGGGCAGATCTGACGCGGCAGACCAGCCGTCGTGGCCGGGAGCCCTACGCCTGACCGCCTCGAACGAGACGACCCGGCATGGCACCGGTGTGCTCTCCGTTCTCGTAGGTGACCTCACCGCTACAGATCGTCGCCACGTAGCCCTGAGCTCGCTGCACGATGCGGCGTCCTCCAGCAGGCAGGTCATAGACCATCTCGGGATCCTCGAGCGCCAAGCGATCGAAGTCGATGATGTTCAGGTCAGCCTTGTACCCCTCGGCCACAACGCCGCGGTCCGGCATGCCGTAGACGAGCGCGGTGTCCTGCGTCATCTTGTGAACAATCTGCTCGAGTTCCATGGTTGGCCCCTTGGTCCGATCTCGGCACATGTAGGCCAACATGTAGGTAGGCACACTGGCGTCGCAGAGCACGCCGCAATGTGCACCTCCATCAGAGAGGCCGAAGACAGACAGTTCGTTCTCGATGGCCAAACGCTGCGACTCGAGGTCTCCCGGATAGTTGCCGAATAGATAGAGAATCGGTCGACCAGCAGCCATCGCGTCCATGAGCGCCTCGCGCACGTGACAGCCCTTCGCTTCGGCGATTCCTGCGATCGAGTCTTCGTAGCCGGGCTCGTAGCTGAGATCCTCCGGGAGCACGAACATCTTGTCCCATGTTGAGATCATTCGATTGGTGTCGCGGAACCGTGAGGTCTTTGCATCGTCCGCCAGCACCTTGGCCCGGAAGGCCGGATCGCTCAGCTTGGAGCGCTGTTCGTCGAACGAAAGGTCCTTGATTTCAGAGAACGACGGAAATTGGCGCAGCGGGTTGATCGTGCCTTCGAGTGTCATCAAGATCGATGCTGGACGGGCACCGACCTGGGGACGAATGTGATGACCTTCGGGATTCAAGCGAGCAGCCAGATCCCAGATGCCGTTGTTGACCTCTGGAGTCACGAGAAAGGTCATGGGACGTTTGGTTCTGCGAGCGATGTGCTCGATCCAATAGAGCTCGTCTTCGGTGTCCAAGTGATCCGAAATGATCTCGATCGTGCCGTGATCGACCTCTGCCATGGCGTCGCCGATTGCCATCATTTCGTCGGCTGTCGCGTTCGTCCCCGGGATGAGGTTGCCGCCCTTGTCCATGTGGCCATAGAAGCGAGACGTCGAGAAGCCAAGCGCTCCGGCCTGCATGGCTTCCTTGGTCAAGGAAGCCATCTGCTTCATGTCATCGGCTGTCGCATCG
>CALHCB010000005.1 GCA_937930695.1 uncultured Acidimicrobiales bacterium
GCCGAACATCTTCGCGTTGGGCTGGCTCGTTCGACGAGCAGCAGGGCGCACTATCGCCACGCTCGCATCCGATTTGGTCTGGCAGCATCTCGGCGCCGAACACGACTGGCTTTACATGCTCGAAGACAGCGGGGCCGAAACCACCGCGGCTGCAACCCTGCGCGACTTCGTTCGGTTCGGCCAGCTCATCGCCAACAACGGCACGTCCAACGGCAAACGAGTCCTTCCCGAACGAGCTGTGCAATCGATCCTCAGCGGCGGCGATCAAACCGTGTTTGCTCGCGGGTCCCACCCGGAGCTGGCCGACTGGTCCTACAAATCCCAGTGGTGGTTTCGCCATCACGAGGGACGTATTTGCCCCGTCGCACGCGGCGCACACGGCCAGCTGCTCTACATCGATCCCGAGTTGCAGATCGTCATCGCTCGTTTCGCGTCTGCCCCTCAAGCTCCGTCGACGCTGCTCGACCCAATCACTTGGCCCGTCATCGACGCGATTGTCGGCGAGCTCACAGGCAGATGACCCCTCACCTCCAGCGCCCAGCCCTTGTCGTCGTCGACGTCCAGATTGCAATCGACGATCCGAAGTGGGGCCCACGAAACAACATCGGAGCAGAAACAACGATCGCCCAACTGCTCACAACATGGCGCGGAGCCGGCCTTCCAGTTCTCCACGTCCGCCACGACAGCGCCGATCCAACTTCCCCGTACCGACCAGGTCAACGCGGGAACGACTTCAAGCCTGAAGCAACACCTCTCTGGAACGAACCAGTGGTGGCGAAGCAGACCAACAGCGCATTCATCGGAACCGATCTTGCCGATCAGCTCGAGGCGACGGGCTGTGACAGCGTTGTCTATGTCGGCGTCATCACGAATAACTCACTGGAGACGACCGTGCGAATGTCAGGCAATCTGGGGTTTCGTTCCGTCGTCGTTGCCGACGGCTGTTGGACGGTCGACAAAGTCGACCTGCGGGGTCGCCGATGGTCGGCCGAAGACGTGCACGCGTTGGCCCTGGCAAACATGCACGATGAATACGCGACGGTCGTTTCTGCCTCACAGGCGATCGCCACCGTCACAGCGCGCCTCACAGACACCTCACCAATCGACGACTAGCCAACACCGATCGCCTCCTCCTCGGCTTGCCTCACCGCACTCAGAAGCCGCTCGATGGCACGGGATGACGCGACCGTCATCGGGCGTCGAACATATGGTGTATCGATAGTGCCTCGGCGAGCCAGTGCTCCCTTCCATACAGCGGGGCTGGGCTCTGCAAAGCCAGCCCGAACGACCGGCAGCAGTCGGCGCGCGAGTTCGGTGGCCCGACCCGCATCTCTGGGCTCATGTGTATGGAACTGATCGGCCTTGCCGACCTGTGCGGCGCGAGCCATCTCGACAAACTGTGCGGTGCAGAGATGAGCAGCGGCCGCGATCGCTCCCGCTCCCCCCAGGAGCATCGTCGGTGCGATGAATGCGTCGTCTCCCGCAAGGACGGCGAAGCCCGTGTCGGGTCGAGACAAGAGCTCGAGTGTGTCCACATCAATACCGCCGACCGCTTGTTTGAGTCCAACGATGTTGTCGTGTTGGCCGGCACGCAGAAGCGCCTCGGCATCAAGTCCGCGGCCCGTCCGGTACGGAATGTTGTACATCACGACCGGCGCTGGGCTTTCGTCTGCCACGATCTCGAAGTGCTCCACGATGGCCTGCTCTGACGGTCGCGTGTAATAGGGCACGACGACCAACACCGCGGCAACCGACGGATAGCTCCCGAGTCGTTGAGCCTCATGAATGCTCGTCTCGGTGTTGTTGGTCCCGACGCCAACCATGAGGGGACGGCTCGCCGACACGCATGCTTGATTGCAAACCTCAACCACAGCAACTCGTTCTTCCAGAGTCATCGTTGCCGGTTCGCCCGTCGTGCCCAGAGCGACGAGGCCGGCAACACCTTCGGCCAAGAGACGGTCCGCCAAGTGACGCAACGATTCCAGGTCCAGTGACCCATCGGAATCGAACGGTGTCACGATCGGCACCCAAAGCCCGCCTACGTCCTGTTTGTCGCCCTCGGCCCTGGATGTCATGCCCGGCGAGGCAACCTCCCGTGGCGATTCAGGCTCCGCCGTCACCACACTTCGTCTTTCAGGCTCGGTACCGGAGATCATCAGGCCAGCCTCAGGCCCAGAATCCGAAATGAACAGTTCTGATCTGTGACACATGGCGTAACGTTTACTTTCGATGATGGATCTCGTTCACCTTCGGTCGTTTGCCCATGTTGCCGAGCGAGGCACGGTTGCGGCGGCTGCGACGGCGTTGGACTTCAGCGCTCCCGCGGTTTCCCAGCACATCGCCAAACTCGAGGTCGAGCTTGCGGCGGCCCTCTTTGATCGGGTGGGTGGTCGACTTCGTCTCACCGATGCCGGCCGGTCGCTTCTGCCGATCGCCCTCGAGCTGCTCGACCTCGAACGACGAGGCCGTGATGCCACACGACAGCCTCCCCCGAACCCGCGATTCGTGATCGCTGGGTTTGCCTCGGCTCTCGCCGCCCTCGTCGTTCCCAAGCTCCACCTCCTCGCCAACCGAATGACGCTCGAGATCATGGAAAGCGAAGACACCGAGGCCATGCGCGAGCTCGGTCTTGGCGAGGTCGACGTGGTCTTGACCCAGGAGTACCAAGGTCTAGCGAGTGAGCGAGATCCTCGAGACCACTACACCCCACTCGTGACCGATCGGCTGAGGCTGGTCATGCCGGGCACGATGGCCGACACCACAACCGTGGGTGAGCTGGCCCGCAGCAACTGGTTGATGAACGGACACGACACGCGATGCGCCGCCGCAACGGTCCAGATCCTCAAAACGGCTGGCCTGCATCCCACGATCGCCGCAACTGTGGCCGACAACGAAACACTGCTCGCACTCGTGGCGGCTGATCACGGAGTCACGGTCGTGCCAGAACTCCTCCTGGGCCCAGCTCGGGCCGACATCGTGATCGGGACACAAGATCTTGGCGTGACGCGAACCATTTTCGCTGTGAACCGAGCGACGCGAAATGCTGCCGTTGCTCCGCTGATCGAAGCTCTATTGTCCTCACCAGGACCCGCACACGACTAGCGACGACGGCAGCTCGAGTGTCAGGCCGCCGTGCGAAGTTCCGAGACGTCGACCGACCTCTGGAGCGCACCAAAGGAGACAGACGAGACGACTGCACAGACGATGATGGCGCCCACCGCGAGCGTCGCTGTTTCGACGAGCGGAACGTGGACATCGAGCCATGTCGATCGTCCGGTGCTGGGGTCCCAAGTCTCCACTCGTGTGCCGAACAGCCCTCGGGCACTCAGCACACCGGCGGTTGCGGCCAACAGCACACTGGGTACGAGCGGAATGAGCGTTTCGGCCAACAACGAACGGGCCAGCGTCGATCTCGGCGTACCTGCCGCAGTCAGCGCCGCCAAGTTGCGGCGACGTTCGACGACCGCTTCGGTCGTCGTGACCAGAAGGCTTGCAGCACTCAACACGATGGCCGCGATCAGGACAACGTTGAGCAAATCAAACGTATCGGCGTAAAAGGTGTCGGTCGGGTCTGTGCCGACGAGAAACGCTTCTCGTGTCGCCTGAACGGCACTTCCGATGAAGACGGCCAACAGCACTGACGTCGTCGCCCGAGCGGACGTATACGGCGCGCTGATCAACCGTCGACCAGCAATCAGCAGCGACGGACGATCGGTTCGAGGAGCGATGAAGTGCCCCGCTGCAGCGGCGATCGAGCCCCCTCCGGTGATGAGACCCGCAACAATCATGATGAAGAAGCAGAAGCTGACGATGACAACAATCGGGAGTGCGCGTCGATGCAGATCGAGAGCCTCCGAAATCGTCGACCAGCCAACAAGCGCGAGCGTCCCTGCGCCGAACAAGACAGCCGGCAGAACCGTCGGCGGTGCCGTCGGTTGAGTTCGAGCAACGCCGAAGGGACTCACGATCACCTTGCGGAGCGCAATCGAACTGAACATCGTGGCCAGGAGCGGAACGACTGCGACGAGCAGCACGATCGACCACGCCGTAAACGTGACATCAGTGGGAAGCAGTCTCACGGTCGTCGTAACTTCGTCGATCTGAATTCCACCGCCGCCAAGTTCGGTTTGTGTGGTGATCGTGGCGACGTGCTCGGTAGAGAACTGCCGTTTCGCAATGAAGAAGGTTCCCGCCCCGGCCAAGGACCCAAGCAGCGAGGCGAGGCCCGTTTCAAGTGCCACGATTCGGGCGACTTCCGAGGGCTGCGCACCCGCCATCCGCAAGCGAGCAAGGCGTCGGTCGCGAGATGGTGCGCCGAACCGAGAACATTGGCCGACGAACACCAATGTCGGGATAGTCAACGCCAGCATCGAGATGATGACACCGGGCCGAAGGCCTGGCTGGTTGAGGACGTCGAAACGATACGGACCGCTCGCCTCGCCAATGAAAGCCACGGACGCGGCCAGACAGAACAGCACGGTTGTCGCGAATGCACCGATTGCTGTGAGTGCGATTCGCATTCGGTCGCTTCGACTACCTGCAATTGCCAGTCGAAGCGAGGTTGCCAACGATGGCGAGCTCACGCGTTCGTCCCTGTCGCTTCGAGGTCGATCATTGATTCGGTCGTTCGTCCATCGCGAACCACAATCTCGCGGTCTCCGTAGGCAGCAACCTTCGCACTATGGGTGATGAGCATGATGCTTGTTCCCGCCTCTCGAGCAACTCGAACGATCTCACTCATCACCAGTTCACCCGAGACAGTGTCGAGTGCTCCGGTCGGCTCGTCGGCGAACAAGACGGTTGGTTCAGTCACGAGTGCTCGTGCCGCCGCCACTCGCTGGCTCTGGCCTCCCGACATTTCTGGGGGCCTGCTCGTCGCCAGGTCGGCCACGTCGAACCGGTCGAGCCATGCTGTGGCTGCAGCGCGAGCCTTCGCCCGCTTCACTCCACTGAGAAGGAGCGGGAGTGCAACGTTTTCGACCGCCGTGAGCTCGGGGACCAGCTGCCCGAACTGAAACAAAATCCCGAAGTCAGAACGGCGAAGTCGAGAACGCTGCCGCTCGTTCTCATTGCTGATGATCCGGTCGTTGTAGGTGACCTGCCCCGCCGTTGGCTTGAGCACACCGGCTGCGACCAACATGAGTGTCGATTTCCCTGAACCCGACGGTCCCGTGATCGCAAGAATCTCCCCACGACCAAGACTGACGTTTGCTCCCTCAAGCGCGAGCTCGCTGCCGTAGGAATAGACCGCGGAGCGGACGCTCAACACCGTCGAGCCTGACGGGCTGGGGTCAGCGCTCTCCCTTGGCATGGATCCGGTCCTCGATTGCTCTGGGCTGGCGATTCCTGGGTGCGTCATGTCGTGACTTCCTGTTCGAGGTGGACGATTCGTTCAAGTGCGGCCTCAAGCCAACGGACGTCGGCATCGAGATGGGCAAGGGCAAAATCAGCGGCGAGCACGTCAGAGAGGGATGCACCTGACGCGAGCTTCTGCTTGGTGAGTTCACGCATTCGCTGGAGGTGAGCCGCTCGCTGGCGATCCATGAAGTCCGTCGCAGTAGCTCGATCCGCCGCAAGGAGCGCCATGGTTGTCTTCACGGCGAGCGGGTTTGTGAGGAAAGGCGACGGCACCTCGGTCCGACTCAACCAGTCGAGCAATTCGTCACGGCCTTCGGCAGTCAAGCTGTAGACGGTTCGATTCGGGCCGTCGACATTCTCGACTTCTGTCGAATCGACGAAACCCTTTCGACTCAGCCGTTCCAGCGCGGCATAGACCTGGCCGAATGCGAGAGGGCGCGAACCAGGAAACCGAACGTCGTGTTCACTCTTCAGCTCATAGCCGTGGCGATCTTCATGGGCGAGCAAGCCCATCAACACATGTCCAGTGGTCATCAGTTCCTCTCTCGTCCGTTACTATACACATAGTGAATAGCTTGGCAAGAGAGCATCTGGAACGCGACCCAAGTATTGAGTTGACGCTTCCCGGACTAGAACGCAGCTCGGATGGCCCAAAGGTCCGGGAAGACCGGACGAAAGAGCGTGCTGCGAAGGTACGTGGCGCCGTCTGAACCGCCGGTCCCTGGCTTGGTGCCGATTGTGCGCTGCACCATCATCACGTGGCGATCGCGCCACTCTTGGATGCCTTCGTCAAAGTCGGTCAGCGCTTCGCACAGCACGGACAGACTCGGATCTTCATGATAGATCCGGATCAGGGCTTGTTGGACCTGCTCGGAGGACTCGATTGGGAGCGTGACATCCCGGCCGAGCACCTCATCAGGAATGCTCCAGCCGAGACGGTCGAGCATGCGCACGAAGGAGTCCCAAAGAGTCGGCTCTTCGAACCTGCGGAGCAGGTTCGCGTGCTCGCGGGGATTCTGCTCAAACCATTCTGGCAGGACGCGGTCCTTTGCCCCGAGCATCGACTCGACCTCTCGAAACTGCGCAGACTGAAACCCGCTCGCGCTCGCCAAGAACGACCGGAACTCTGCGAACTCGAGCGGCGTCATCGTTTCGAGAATGTCGATCTGCCCCACGAGCGTCTTGAGAATCTTCAAGACCCGCTTGAGCTGGTGTCCGCCTCGGAACGGCTCGTCGGCGTTGAAATGGCGCACCATCTCGTCGAGCTCGTGCAGGATCTGCTTGAACCACAGCTCATAAACCTGGTGGATGACGATAAAAAGCGTCTCTTCGTGCTCAGGCTCGCCGGTCTCGGCATCGATGGAGCGGCACTGCTGCAACGACAGCAGCTCGTCAATCTTCAGGTAGGAACCGTAGGTGACATCTTGGGCATCGGTCATGAATCAGACCTCTCGGAGCGGTAAGCGTGGCGGAGCGTCAGTGCTGAGCACTCCTGGACGGGCGAGCGGATCAAGAGCCGGCAGCGGTGCAAGCTCTTCCACGAGCTCGGCGGCACGATCGAAATCGACATCAGCGATTGACGATGCTCCCGAAACGAGATCGGTCAGCAACTCCGCCTGTCGAGCCGCACGGGATTGCGCTTCTTGGTAGGGCATCGTCGAGAACATGACCATGTTGTAGCGAGGGCTGATTTTGTCGGGGAACCGCTGGCCGAGTTCGAGGGCCAGCTCTCGTTTGATCATGTAGTCGGGATCGACAACGCCGGCCCGCATCTCGATGTAGTTGTCGAGGGCCATATCGGCAATAGCGTCTGCACTCGGCTTGCGGTCGACCTCGAATTGCTCGAACGCTCGAGCGACGTCCGCCGGATTCTCTCGCAGATGTCGATCGAGCGAACGAACTGACTCCATTGCCAGATTCATACCCTGGCCATGGAACGGCACGATGGCATGAGCGGCATCACCGACGACCACAGCTTGGACTCCTGCACTCCATCCAGTTGCCCTCATTGTGGCCAGTCGACCGGTCGGATTTTCTTGGAACTGCTCGACTGCGTCGGGCACCAAGGTCACCAGGTCGTGGAACTGCTCGGCAAAGAAGGACTCGACGATCGAAGGGTCCGACAAGGCGGCGAAGCTCTCTGGCCCATCATTCGGGGCAAACAGTGTGGCAGTGAAATCGCCACTCGGGTTGGCCAACGCGATGAGCATGAACTCACCACGGGGCCAGATGTGAAGCGCCGTCGGGTCAAGTTGGAATTCTCCTTCTGGCCCAGGAGGAATCGTGATCTCCTTGTACCCGTGATCAAGCCATTCGGTGTCCTCAGTGCCTCCACCGAGCGCCAACATGGCTTCTCGAACGTCGGACCCCCCACCATCTGCACCGAACACGGTCCCAAAACCAACGGTGGTTTCCGAACCATCTGCCCTCTCGAAGCGCAGTTCGCTTCGATCGAAATCGACGTTGCGCAACCGATGCTCGAACTCGAAACGGACCGACCCGGTGCCGGTGGCGGCTTCGGCCGCATCCATGAGGATCGAGTTGAGGTCGGTCCGAGCGATCGAGTGGATGACTTCGTGGTCGGCTCGACCATAGGGCTGCAGGGTGAGCGGGCCGCCGTCGCCCTCGGTTGATTCAGGATGAATCATCCGCCCCTTCATCGGGATGGTGATCGCATCGATCTTGTCGATCAAACCGACATCAACGAGGGGAACAATCCCACGAGTGGCGAGGGCAAGATTGATGGACCGGCCAGCCGAGATGTCGATCTGTCGCATGTCTGGACGGCTTTCGTACACCGTCACATCGTGCCCCTGTCGCGCCAAGTAGATCGACAACAGCGCACCTGCGGGCCCAGCTCCCACGATGACAACCGGACCGTTTTCGCCGAGTGCCGTCACCCTCGGGCTCCCGACGGCCTGACACCGGCGTTCGTGAGGATCTCATCAAAGATGGTGACGAAACGGTGGATGTCTTCGAACGAGTTGTAGAGCGGAACCGGGGCAACTCGAATCACCGCGGGGTGCCGCCAGTCGCAGGCAACCCCAGCAGCCTCGAGGGCACCATGGATGGACTTACCGTTTGCCGACGGGTCAGTGATTCGTAGTGCGTACTGACAGCCACGTTCGGGCATGGCCGTTGGCGTGATGCTCTCGACCCGCTCGCCGATCACCGCATCGAGGAGGTAGTCGAGATACGCGATCTGCAGCTCCGACTTGGCTCGAAGGACGCGCACTCCCCCAGCGTCAGTGATGACGTCGAGTGACGACCGAAGCGCTGCCATCGAAAGGATCGGGGCGTTGCTGAGCTGCCAAGATTCGACAGTCGGGATGGGCTCGAACACCGTCGCCATCTCAAAGCGGGTTTCTTTGCGAGTCCCCCACCAGCCGAGGAACTTCGAAAGTGACTGATCATCGACGTGCCGTTGATGCACGAATGCGCCGCCCACTCCACCCGGTCCACTGTTCAAGTACTTGTAGGTGCACCACGCGGCAAAATCGACGTCCCAGTCGTGCAGCGCCAACGGAATGTTGCCAACTGCGTGAGCAAGGTCGAACCCGACCCGCGCTCCAACGTCGTGCGCCAACGCCGAGATCTCCTGCATCGGGAGAACCTGCCCCGTGTAGTACTGCACGCCGGGCAGCATGACGAGGGCAAGCGAATCGCCATGTTCGGCGATGGCCGACATGATGTCCTCGGGACGGAGTGTCTCTTCACCGACGCGTGGCTCGACGACAACGAGCGACTCGACTGGATCAAAGCCTCGTTGCCGGATTTGTGACTCCACCGCGAAGTGATCGGAAGGAAAGGCATGCCCTTCGATCAGGATCTTGTGCCGCGTTGGCGTGGGCGAATAAAAGCTCACCATCAGCAGGTGCAGATTGACGGTCAGCGAGTTCATCACGACGACCTCCGACGGTTCCGCACCAACAATCGCTGCCATAGGTTGGGTCAGCAGCTCGTGATAGGGCTCCCAGGCCAACTCGCCCTCGAAGTGCCCACCAACACCGAGGTTGGCCCACCGATCGAGTTCGGTCGTGACGTAGTCGGCTGCCTTCACCGGCACCGCCCCAAGGCTGTTGCCGACGAGATAGATCTGCGGCTCACCATTTTTCATCGGCGGTATCCGAAACGACCCTCGATAGGCAGCCAGCGGATCGTCGCGATCAAGGGCGCGAGCGGTCTCGACGTTCACGGTGAAGTTGGTCATCGATCAGTCCGCCAACGAGAAGAATCGGTCAGCGTTGGAGCCGAGCATTTTGGTTTTGGCCCCCGGACTCAAGTGTTCAGAGTCTTCGATCAGCTTCCCCGGCTCGATCTCACCGAGAGGAAACGGATAATCCGAACCCATCATGATTCGGTCCTCGCCCATCGTGGCAGTCAGCAACCGCAGAGCATCGTCAGAGAAGACCGCCGAGTCAACGGAGAAGCGGCTGGCGTAGGTCGACGGTGGGTGCGGACAATCAACCGACACGATGTCGCGTCGATGCCACGCATTGTCGACCCGACCGATCTGGGCCGCAAAGTTTCCGCCGCCATGGGTGAAGCAAATCTTCAGATGCTCGGGAAGCCGTTCGAAGGCGCCAGACAGAACGAGTGAGAGGATCGCGAGGTGCGTCTCGGCTGGCATTCCGACAAGCCACTTCAGCATGTAGCGGGTCATCCGCTCCCCCGCCATCATGTCCCACGGGTGAACGAGCACGGGAATGTCTTCGTCGGCACAGAAGTGCAGGAACCGAATCAGTTCGGGATCATCCATGTTCCGGCCCGACACATGGTTCCCGATGTGCACCCCGACGTGGCCTGCATCGACGGCTCGCCGCACTTCGACACACGCAGCATCGACATCTTGGAGCGGTACCTGGCAGAGCGATCGGAGCCGGGCCGGGTCGAGCTCGCACATGTCTCGAGCGATGTCGTTCAGCATTGCAGCCCACCGCAGCCCGACATCAGGGGCCGAGGCATAGGCGAACAACATGGGCGTCACCGACATCACCTGCACGGTGGTGCCCATCTCGTCCATTTGGGAAAGACGGGCTGATGCGTCCCAGAGCGGCGCGCTGACTGGTCGATATTCACGGTCGCCCTCCATCATCTGCCCCGTACCATCGCCGTCGTCGCGCAGCCACGGGGTCTGGTCGCCGAGTTCGAGCACCTCACCCTGCTGCCGTGTCAGCTTGGGATAGAAGTGCGAGTGGATATCAATCCGAGGTGCCGCGCCCGTCATTCGCCGTCCGATTCTTCTTGGAGCTCAGCTCGTCCGCCGTGCATGGTTTCGCACACCGGGCAGGTTCTGGCCGCATCGCTCGCGTAGAACGCTTCGAACAATGGGGGGAGATCAGTGACGATGTTCTTGACCTGCACTTCGACTCGATGGACGACATTTGCGCAGTTCCGACAGACCCACTCGAAGCCATCAAGCACACCCTCGGGCCGTGCGTACTCCACGACCAGTCCAACACTGTCGGGATCAGGCCGTTGAGGTGAATGTCGCACATGCGGGGGGAGCATGAATACGTCACCCTCTCGAATCGGCATGTCGCGAGGCTCCTCACCCGGTCCGTCCCAAATCTTCAGGTTCATGTCACCTGTGATCTGGTGGAAAAACTCCGGCCGCGGATCATCGTGATAGTCGGTGCGTTCATTTCCGCCGCCAATGATCATCACGATCATGTCGCTGTCTTCCCACACCATCTTGTTGGCGACCGGTGGCCGAAGCTCGTCACGATGTGCGGCAATCCACTCTTGAAGATTGAACGGTGGCGCCATTCCCTCAGCAGTACGGGTTGCGGGCTCGGTCATGATCAGTTCACTCCTTCGAGGGTTTCGTGTGACGTTCGGGTCTCTCGCAGCGCCGCGGTTGCCTTGATTTCAATCAAGATGTGTGGGTGCGGGAGTTGGTGCACGGCGACCGTTGTCCGAGCCGGACCTTCCGTCCCCTCGAAGAACGAGGCCCAGGCTCGGTTGTAGCCGCCGAAGTCGTTCATGTTCACCAAGAACACGGTGACGTCCACCAAGTCCGTACGGTCGAGTCCGACGGTGGCAAGGATTCGCTCGATGTTCTCGAGCACCGCAGTGCTCTGGAGCCCGATGTCCAGTGTCGTCGTTCCGAATGCATCGACTTCTGCACCCATAAAGCTGTTGTCGGGCCGACGCGAACTCGTACCGGATACGAACGCAAAGCCTCCCGAGGTACGGACATGAGGGAACGCACCACGCGGGGTAACAAGCTCAGTTGGTGCTGCGGATTGGTCTTCGGACATGCTGAACCTCCTTGAGGAGTCGAGTCTGTCATGCGAGCGCCTGCTCGCAACGACGATCGGAGAACAATGAAAATCGGAATGGCATCACCAAACAGCTCCTACGGGGTTCCCACCGCCGAGATGGCAAGCGACCTGGAGGCTCGGGGCTACGAATCTCTCTGGGTTGGCGAGCACTCCAACATTCCGACGAGCCGAACGACCCCCCACCCGAGCGGCATTGACCTGCCTCGCTTCTATTGGCACATGCGAGACCCGTTCGTTTCCCTGGCCGCCGCAGCCGCAGCCACCACGAACCTGCGAATCGCCACGGGCGTCTGCCTGCTTCTCGAACACGAGATCCTCGACCTCGCGAAATCAGTTGCCACGCTCGACGAACAATCCGGAGGACGTTTCGACTTTGGTATCGGAGTTGGCTGGAACGTAGAAGAACTCGCCAATGTCTCATCGGTGCCGTGGAGCAAGCGCTATCAGGCAATGCGCGAAACAGTCGCCGCACTGCGGGGAATTTGGACTGAAGAAGAATCGGGCTACGCCGGTGAGTTCGTGAATTTCGAGTCGAGCTGGGTCTTTCCCAAGCCGGCCCAACAAGGCGGCCCATCAGTCGTCATGGGATGTCAGGGACGACTCGGGATGCAGCACGTGGCCGAATACGGTGACGGCTGGTGCCCGATCGACATTGGCTTTCGCGACGTCGTGCAGGGCATCGAGTGGTTCCACCGCGCACTCGTCGACGCCGATCGAGACCCAGAAACCGTGCCCATCACGATCTACAGCTTCGGAGCTCCGAGCGCCGAGACCGCAGAGCGGTATCGAGATGCCGGGGTAGATCGGGTGCTTCTCGGAGCACCGGACGAGGCCGATGCACACAAGCGTTTTGTCGACAAGCACCAGGCCATCGTCGACGAGTTTTCAGACTGATCAGCTCGAAAGCTGGGTGTTGACCGAGCCAAGGTCACCGAAGTCGGCGACAACCGCGTCACCCGCACCAATGGGTTTCATCGGACCCAACGCTCCGGTCATCACAACATCGCCTGCTCTCAGCGGCGTGCCACGATCGCACATGACATCCGCCAACCAGCGGGCCGCGTGCAAGGGATGACCAAGACACGCAGCACCGCTTCCTGTCGACACCTCGTCGCCGTTGATTGTCATGGACATCGGGATGGCGCGCAGGTCGACCTTCGAGAGCGGCACCGGCTTGCCACCCAACACGTACAGGCCACAACTTGCGTTGTCTGCGACTGTGTCGACGAACCGAATGTCCCAATCGGCAATACGGGAGTCAACGATTTCGATGGCAGGCAGCGCAAAGGCAGTCGCCCGAACAATGTCAGCGAATCCGTGAGCACCAAGGTCCAGATCATGCTCGAGGACGAGGGCGACCTCTGCCTCGGCCCGAGGTTGCAGCAACCGTGCGCTGTCTATCTCCACTCCGTCGCCGAACTCCATATCGACGAACAACGTGCCGAAGTCCGGCTGGTCGACGCCAAGCTGCTGCTGGACGGCCACTGCGGTGAGTCCGATCTTGCGTCCACTGACTCGCCGCCCGTTCACCACGTCCCGGTCTACGTTGATCTGCTGCACCGCGTAACCCAGCTCAACATCGGTTGCTGACCCGACGAGGTCACGAATCGGGGAACACGGGGTCGCCGTGGACGCTGCTTCGCGCAGTTGCTTCGCAGCTGCTTGGAGTGTGGTGTTATCAGCCATTCCAGGAGGCTAGCCAACGCTGAGCCCCCGGTCAGTCAAGCGGCACGTTGATCGGCATCGTCGACCGGCGGGTAATCAACTTCACCGGTATGACCGCTGATTCGACAGGCTCACCGTCGATCATCCGGTCCATCAAGCGGATGGCTTCTTCACCCATCGCGAGAGGATCTTGGTTCACGGTCGTGAGCGGAGGCTCCAGATCCTTACCGATCGGGAGGTTGTCGAACCCAACAACGCTGACATCGTTCGGGGCTGACTTGCCAGCGAGACGAAGGCCACGCAGAACACCGGCTGCCATCAAGTCATTGGCAGCGAAAATTGCAGTTGGTTGTTCATCGATGATCGATGTAAGTCCGGAGAGACCCGACCCTACTGAAAAGTCACCCTCGGCAACGAGGTAATGGGGAACCGGGCTGTCGAGCAACGCCATCTCAGCTAGGAACGAACTCAAACGCTCACGGGCATCCGGGCGCTCTTGGGGCCCCGCAAGGACAGCAACCTTGCGATGGCCGAGTTCATGGAGATGCCGCGCCACAAGTCGACCGCCCTCATCGTTGTCTGAACCGACGGTGATGGCATCTGGCAATTCGTCGTGCTCACCAACCAGAACGGTCGGGAGGCGTGTCGTGTTCACATCGCTGATCCATTCCCGACTGAACGCGCTGGCCATGATCACCAGACCGTCCGCTCCCCCATGGCGCACCACCTCGGGAGCTCGTTCGGTCGATAACGCATCCATCCACAGAGTCACCGATCGCCCAGATCGTCGGGCGGCTCGACAGACTCCTGTGATAACCAACGCCACCCAAGGGTTCTCCAGGAGGTTCGTCTCGGGAACAACAAGCGCCACGGTCCCTGTGCGTCCGCTGGCGAGGTTTCGGGCCGCTTGATTCGGCGAGTAGCCGAGGTCCTTTGCAACCGCTTGCACTCGGCTTCGCGTTGCTGCCTTCACCCGGGCATCACCACTCAACGCTCGAGAGGCAGTCGACCGAGATACGCCACTTCCTGCAGCAACATCATCAAGAGTCACAACCACGACAGAAAGACTACTCCATCGAACGATTGAAAAGAATGAGGACGAAACCCTAGACAATCGATGGAAAATGACTCATTATGGGAGCGCTCCCACCACAGCACGTCAGTTGAAGATCCGAGCGTGGCGACCCCCGTTGCGCTTTGATGCACAGGAGTAGCAATGACATCCATTCGAGACCGTCGAGGCCTGCCCGCGGCCGACCTCGGCCCTCACCCCGACGTGTCTGACATCCCGAATTCCTTTCTGTGGGGAACCGGATCATCTGCCATCCAAGTCGAAGGCTCGCGCCGCAGCCGAGGCGAGAACATCTGGGATCGTTTCGCTGCAGACGGACACATTGCAGACCGAAGCAATCCTGGCATTGCCGCTGATCACCTGGCGCTCATGGAAGTCGACGTCGATCTGCTTCATCAGTTGGGCGTCGGCGCGTACCGATTTTCCACTGCGTGGTCAAGAGTCGTGCCCGATGGCATCGGCAAGATCAGTGAGCAAGGACTGGACGAGTACGACCGGCTGGTGGACCTGCTCCTCGAGGCCGACATCGAGCCGTTCATCACCCTCTATCACTGGGATCTTCCTCAGCCACTTCAGGACCGAGGCGGATGGTTGAACCGCGACACGATTGACGCGTTCATCAACTACACCGGAGCGGTCACCGCTCGTCTCGGCGATCGAGTGACGAGTTGGGCCACCATCAACAAGCCACAGGTTGTCGCCCGCCAGGGATACGTGGACGGGTCTCACGCTCCCGGGCTCACGGGAGATGCCAACTTCGCCCCCGTTGCCCACCATCTACTCCTCGCGCACGCCACAGCCCGGCCGATCATTCGAGCCCATAGCCCCGGTGCTGAAGTCGGCCTGATCGCCGATTACACGCCGATCCGCCCCGCATCCACGAGTGATGAAGCAGAGGTTGCCTGTGCGTTGACGCACGCGTTGTGCAACCAGTGGTTTCTTGAACCGATCTTCGGGAAGGGGTATCCCGAAACTCCGACGGAAGCTCTTGACTGGGACGGAAGGGAAATCCTCCCCGGCGACATGGACACGATCTCTCGTTCCGCCGACTTCCTCGGCGTCAACTACTACGGACCGCAGATCGACAAGTTGACCTCCAACGCCGCACCGCGCACAGGTGACCATCCCAGGACCGCCACGGGTCGGATGATTGACCCTGACGCGTTGCTCTCAGCTCTCCAGGAACTGCGCAACAACTACGTCATCCCCCAGATCTACATCACCGAAAACGGAGCCGCGTTCGACGATCAAGTCGATGGCGACGGTCGCGTTGTCGACCAGAATCGAATCGAATTCCTCGCCTCCCACATCGACGTTGTTGCCAAGGCCCGGCGAGCCGGCATTCCGATCGGCGGCTATTTCGTCAACAAGTTCCTGGACGGCTTCGAGTGGGAGCATGGCTTCGACTACAAAATCGGTCTCGTCACCGTCGACCCCGAATCTCATCGTCGCTATCCGAAGGCAAGTTTCGATTGGTATCGATCGCTCATTGCGTCCACTCGCTGACGCTGCGGTACCGCACGCGGGCGTGACCGGTCATGAGGAAGCTGCTTGCTCCGCAGCCAAACGCGCCTGTTTGTCGGCAAGGAGTTCGCCGCCCGCCATGAAGTCAGTGTTCGCCATCTCGGTGATCCACACCCGCACTGCAGATCGAGGAGCACCAATGTGCTCTTCCATCGCGTCAGTGATGGCATCCATCAGCGCCTTCTTTTGTTCGGCCGTACGGCCTTCCGCCATGTGCACGTTGACCAGCGGCATGATCAAACCCCTTTCAACGAAACGGCGTCGACGCCGCTGTAGCGAGCCTTGACGACGGTGCCGATGCCCAGCGGTTTGGCATCGGTGGGTGCGCCAGCCATGACGATCCATCCCGCCTCGAGTTTCTGACCGTGCTTGCCGAGGTGATTGGCCAACATTGCAAGACACTCTGCGGGATCGCCAAGAAGGGCGGCGCCCGTCGCAGTTCCGACGACCTCACCATCAACGTCGAAGACACAGCCAAGCGTCGACAGATCCAAACTTCGAGGCGGAGCACCTTGTGCCCCGATGGCGACGCGGGCCGCAGAGGTGTTGTCTGCAATCACGTCGGGAAGTGTGAACGAAAAGGCTTCGTACCGGCTGTCGATCACTTCGATGCCACCAAGCACGACTTCAACCGCATCAAGTGCATCCTCTCTCCCGATCCCAGGACCAGCGAGATCTTGCGCGAGTCGAAACACGACCTCTGGTTCTGCTCGGGGGTGAATCAACTCGCCGACGGCTACTTCTCCATCGACGATTACGCTTGATTGAAGCACCCAGCCATACACCGGCTCAGCGACGCCCATTTGCTCCTGCTTCGCCGCTGAGGTCAGTCCCAATTTGGCTCCGGCGAGCGTGTCGCCTCGTCCGAGCTGGAGTTCGAGAAGGGCAGCCTGCACCGCATAGGCGTCGTCGATCGACAGCTCATCGACCTGCTTGGTGATCGCCGCTACTTCCTGGCGTTCATCAACGGCGGCCAACAGATAGGCGGCCCACTCGGCGTGATCAATACTCAACGGAGACTCCTGGGTTCACGACGCTCTGACCTCACGCGAACCGTTCGCTGTCGTCGCCTCGATTGGCGGCGGCTTCAAGGTGCAGCTTCTTGAGATCGTCTGCTTGAGGTGAGTATCGCATGGACCCGCGATCGATCCATTGCGTTGCGAACTCCGCCCCCCGCCCGAACTTGTCGCGTTCGAGTGGCAGCACGATTTCGTCGTGAGACTCCCGCACGACGGCGACGGGATCCCGACCCTGGGCAGCTTCGGCCATCGAGTCCCGGAACATCTTGCGAAGCGACACGATGCCCACGTCGCTTTTGGTGATGTGTTCTTTCGTACGGTCAACAATCTTGCCCTGGGTGACCCACGCCATGATGTCCTGACCTTCGATGTAGTCGACGATCAAGTTGCCCTTTTCATCGATCCACTCGTACTCGTAGTCAACCGCGTGGGCCTGCTCGGGAAGTTCAATCCCCTCGGGAGCATGCACCGTGTAGAAAAGCATCCACGTTGTCTCGTCATCGACCGGAACCCGGATCTGCATCTGGTAGACGCCATTGCCCCCGACCCACATCTTGTAGGGGAAGACAAGCGGGTGACCGACTCGCCAGTCGTCGGAGTTCTCATCCTGACCAACGAGCAACCGGCGCTTGATGATCCCGTGTTCGAAGACATCGAAGCCGATCTTCTCGTGCTTGTTCGACTTGAACGCACTCGGCATCTCGAAGTTTCGATGCTCTGCCAAGAACTCGAAGTACATGCCGTGCAGGGCTTCGACATGGTACGGATCAACCGCGTTCTCCATGATCTGCAGCCAGTTGCAGGGCAACATCGAGTGGCCGATGTCACGCACGCCCTCCATCACATACCCGGAATACCTCGGCAGCTCGGGAGCAGGCCCTTCTCCCACGTAGGCCCAAATCAAACCGCCAAGCTCTTGGGCCGAACCGGCCCGGACAGAACACTGATCGCGGAAGGTCTCCGAAGACTCTGGCTCCGCCAAGATTTCGACGAGCGTTCCTTCGCCGTCGAATTTCCAACCGTGGTAGCCACACCGCAACCCACCGTCCTCGACCATGCCATAGGCCAGCGATGCGCCACGATGAGGGCAACGTTCAGCCACGATGCCGTACTTGCCGTTCGGCTCGCGGAAGACCACCCAATCCTCTCCGAGTAGACGGGCTTTCTTCACCGGGAACTCCTCGAGCTCCCGGGTGATGGCAACCGGGTACCAGTAGTAGCGGAGCGTCTCGCCCATTGGTGTGCCTGGGCCCACCTGGGTCAGCTCTTCATTCTGCTCTTGGGTCAGCATTCGCTCACTCCTCGACGATGGTGACGGTTCCTGCGGAGCCGTCGACTCGAATCAACTGTCCTGTGGTGATCTTTGACGTGGCAAAACCCGTGCCGGTCACGGCAGGCACGCCGTACTCTCGGCACACGATGGCAGCGTGGCTCATCATTCCTCCGATGTCGGTGACGCACGCTCGAATCTTCGGGAAGGCTGGCGCCCAACTCGGTGCCGTGATCGGTGCCACCATGATCTCTCCGTCTTCGAGGTCAGCGACATCCTCAGGATTGAACACCAGGCGCGCCTTCCCCTCTGCCACGCCAGGCGAAGCGGCCATTCCTTCCAGGTCACCGGACTCATCGTCAGATCCAAGCCATGTCGACACCGAATCGCTGGTGATGCCCCACAGCATGATGGTGAACGGCTCGGTAATCACCTCTGGTGGCTCACCGAGGGCCTTCGGTGGATTCCAGTCCGAGAGTTTGGCGTGAATCTCCTTACGGCGTTCAATGATCGGTCCCCAGTGGTGGGCCGCAGCCGTCGGAGCGTTCACCGCCCAGTTCGAGTAGTAGTCCCACAACAACTCGTCGACCTCGTCGCGGCGGAGGTACACGATGTCGCCGGCGTCGGGGAGCAGGCCCTCTTTTGCACATGTGGCGCCGAGCTCCTTGAGCTTTCGCCAGATGACGGACATCGTCCAGTGCTCGATGTAGAAGTTGTGATTCTCGACGTATGGGAACACGACGCCGGCAAGCCCGAGCTTGCCATCGAATGCTTCTCGGTCTTCATCGGTGTCCAGGAGATCTCGGTACTCGGAGATGACTCGATCTCGCTCCGCTCGAATGGCTTCGATCGGTCGAGAGATATCGACGCCTTCTTCGATCTTGGTGATGTAGTCGCGGATGAAGGCATACGGGATTTGCGGATGCTCTTTCCAGATCTTGTCGAAGTGGTAGAAGCCATTGCCAGAGGTGAAGTTGAACCAAGGCTCGCTCACCTCGTCCCAGTGAGCCTGCGCCGCGCTTCCTGTCAGAGCGCTGCGGGTGCCCTCGACGTTCTCGGGGTCATCGAACGCCCTGGCCAGTCCTTCATCGACCGCCTTTTGGGCGATGACCTTGAGTTCTTCGTTCGGCCGGAAGAGATCTACTTCGACACCGGCGACCATTTTGGCGATGGCCAGGTCGGGTATCGAAGGGAAGGCTTCCTTGCAGAACCCGAAGAAGTCGAGGTATGCGGCGTAGCCCAGATTGAGGAACTCGAAGTGGTACTGCCACGTTTGGAGGATCAGATCCTTGAACCGGTGATAGTCCCTCTGCAGTTGATAGCCCGAACCGAGAGCGACCCCCTCGGTGATGATGGCCATGTCCTCCATCTCAGGCAGCGGTGAGAAGTTCAGTGACTCGACTTCTTCGATCGTCGTCCGGATCTTGCCGAGCCAGCCCTCATAGAGAGAGTCCCAGTTCATGAAGTAGTGCCCGGCCCGCTCCATGAATTGCGGGATGCGCGCTTCGATTTTGTCTGGGTCCACGCCGACGGGCGAGAGGTAGGGATATCCGTAGAGCACTCGGAAGTCGACGCCGTCTGCGGGCGGAATTCGGTAGTGCCGACTGTTCATCTGGCTAAGCGAGGCGATTGCCATCTCCATGAACGTCGAATCCCATGGAGTCAGCGCCTGACCCCAGTGCATGGAATCCCAGAACCAAAAGCGGTTGTCCTCGTAGTCTTTTCGACCATCTCCGAACGGCACCGAATAGGGGTAAAGGTCTTCCCAACCTTCCACGCCCTCTGGTCCCTCGATCTCGAACGGACTCGGGAATCTGCTCTCTGCCATGATGTCTCTCCCCTAGTTAGCTTTCCTTGTGTGCAGCGGAGCCACGAGCGTCGAAACAATCGACGACATGTAGTCTCCGCCCCCCTTTGATTTCGAAACCTTCGGCTTTTGTGACCACACGGTCTCCGGGCGACTCTGGAGCATTACGACGTTCTCGCCATCCGGCAGATGTTGATCAATCGCCCACTCGACATCTTGGGGCGCCCCGTAGTGCTTCTCGGCCCGACGAGCCAAGATCGCGACTGCCTTCAACTCGTCGTCGGTCATGCACGCGACAGTTTGACGATCGGGCTCGACGGCTTGCTTGGCGACGATTCCCTCATCGGTGAGGCAGTATTCGACCGTCTTCGTGGAAACATTTCGATGGACGATCTCGTGGATGACCTTGTCGACCAGATAGTTGTCGGGAGTAACCTCACCGGACACCACAGCCTCTCCCAGTCCCCATGACGCATCGATCGCAACTTGGGACTTGTCCCCGTTTGTCGGGTTCAGTGTGAACGCAACACCTGATGCCTTTGGATCGACCATCTTCTGGATCCCGACCGACATCGAAATGGCCTCGTGCAGGTAGCCCATTTGGTACCGGTAGGCGATGGCCCTGTCGGTGAACAGAGAGGACCAGCACTCGCGAACCTTGGTGACGATGTCGTCAATCCCGCGGATCCAAAGGAACGTGTCCTGTTGGCCGGCGAAGCTCGCATCGGGCAGATCTTCCGCAGTCGCTGATGACCGAACGGCAACCGGAACGTCCTCGACACCGCAGTGCTCACAGAGGGCTCCATAGGCGACGCCGAGCGCCTCTACAACCATCTCGGGAACCTCAACGGCTTCGATGACCTCACGAATCTTCTTGGACGTGGCGATATTCGCCACCATGTCGTCGTGGTCGATCGTGCGGAGCAGTTCGTTGACCTGACCAACGAGTTCCTCGGTCCAGATCTGGTGATAGGCATCGACGGTAAGTGCGAAGCCCGGCGGCACGGGCAACTCAGCAACCATCATCTCGCCGAGGCTGGCGTTCTTGCCGCCGACGAGGTCTTTCTGGGACCGGTCATATCGGTCGTACCAAACGATCAGATCATCAGACACAGCTTCAACTCTCCTCGCGGTGAACGAACGAACAGTGGGCATCATTTCGGCCCAATCGATCACGGGACATGCCTCGCACATCGATCATCGACTCCGATGGCGCCGGTGCGCCTTCGATCGGGTCATACATCCAAACCCTTCCAGTCGTCATGCACCGACCACGCTGGGAGCTGCTCAACCTTTGGGATTCGGGTCTCTTGAACTCGGTTTCGGTATCCGACGAACGCATCCCCATCGGGATGCCCACCCTCCATCAGCTTCACCCGAACGTGTTCGGTGTTGTAGGGCTCGCCGGGGTCATAGCCCAGAGCTGAAACAGCGAACGCCCGGATCGGCCCCGAGTGGGTGGCGACAGCCAGCCGCGCTCCGGGGAACTCATCGGCCAATCGATTGATGCCTGCCCAGAAGCGACGAACACACATCGCCGGCGGCTCGAAGTGCAGGAGCGGAATCGTCAACCAGTGCTGAATGGGATCCCCTCCCCCCTGCTGGGTCCGCCAGAACCGGTCCATCTCCACCAACCACTGGGGTCGGTCTCCGACATCGTCACGCTCGAGGCCTTCGAGCTGGGCGTGGAACTGTCGGAAGGCGGCCGTCACATCCTTGAGCCCGTCGGGAGCAGCAAACTGGAAGTTGCGGAACTCATCCATGCCACCAGGCTCAACGATGGTGACGTCCTTTTCGTATTGGACGATGCCGTCTGCGAACCCTCGGTGGATGTTCTCTGCGGTCTCTTTGGCCCGGTTGGTGAAGGCATGACGGAACACGACGGTCTCGCCACTCTTGATGCGCTTGGCCAGCGTGTGGCCGTAGGTGTGGGCTTGCCAGACGCCTTGGGGCGTGAGGCCCGAGTCGGTTGAGTAGCCCTGCGTTTCGCCGTGACGAATGAGGTAGACGTCGTTGGCCAGCGTGCGGGCTGATGCCGGCGGTGGGCTGATCTCTTTGTTGCGATTGTCTTCGGTGAGGGCCTGCTGCACCCCGAGGTTGGCGCGCTGCCAGAGAGGCGCGTCGTGTTCGACGGTGCCGTTGTCTTCCCGATCGCGGAACCGACGCAGATACAGGGGTGTCGAGGTGTCGGCCTCCACGGCCGTTGCCTCTGCCCCGTTCGTGGCACCCGCTTCTGTCTTGGCTCGGTGGCGGGCCAAGTAGAGCGGCGGATCGACGCGATCTGATGCGCTCATGTGTGCACCGTCATGTAGTGCGGATCGACGCGATCTGATGCGCTCATGTGTGCACCGTCATGTAGTGCGGATCAACCTTGCC
>CALHCB010000006.1 GCA_937930695.1 uncultured Acidimicrobiales bacterium
CGTCCAGGACCAACAAAAATGCATTCTTGACCCTCGCAAGATCTTCAAGATCTTGCTCTGGCAGGTCCTGGGCATGGGCCAGCACGCCCTGATGTGACTGCGTGAGGGCTTCTGTCTCGAATCGACGGCGGGTGATCACCCGGAGAGTGACCTTCATCTCAAAGCACAGCTCGGTGATGTCTTCGAGAATGTCTGCGGTGTCGAGATCGTCGATCATGACGACTTCGCGAACTCGTCGGCGATCAGCGAGGAGCAGCTCTCGTACAGCCTGACGGCCCTCGACTTGATCGCCTCCTAGTCCTCGAGATTTCGACTTGGATCGTCCGCCGCCGCCTCGCTTCGGACGCCGTTGGCCCGACGGACCGCCGGCCCGCTCACCGCCTTCGTTCGCATCAACTGCAGGCCGAGCCCCTTGCTTCTTTGGTGCCCCTTGTCGGGCAGAAGGACCCTTTGGGCCACCAGAACGAGGCTTCTTTCGGCCACCACGGGCAGCGCTCTCCCCTGGGCCTCCCGACGACTTTCGGCCAGCAGGAGAACCTGATCCCTTCGAACCAGAGTTGTTTCGCGGCGTTCGGCTCACGATGGATCCTTCTTCTGATGGCGAATGAGCAATGCTACGGCGTGCGCTTGGGCACCACCTGCCAAGCCAGCAATGCCTTCGGTCCTCTTTCCCTTGATCGAAACCGGGGCTCCAACGACGGCCTCGAGACGACGACACATCTCATCACGATGGGGCGCAAGCTTTGGAGCATCGAGAATGACTGTGACGTCCGCGTTGAGAACAGACCAGCCCGCCGACGCAACATGGCTGATGGCTTGGGACAGCAGCGAGATGCTGTCGGCACCTTTGAATGCCTCGTCTGTATCGGGGAAGAACGAGCCGATGTCACCCAGACCAGCGGCACCGAGTATCGCATCGGTCAGGGCGTGCGCAACGACGTCAGCATCGCTGTGCCCTTCCAGCCCGACCGCATCAGGAAACGTCACGCCGCCCAGGATGAGTGCCCGCTCGGGGTCAGAGGAAAACGGGTGGACGTCGAATCCCTGCCCAACGCGAATGTCCAATGAATCGCTCATGACGGTTCCTCCACGGCAAGACGAGCTGCCAACAATGCCTCAGCCACGACGAGGTCGTCTGGCACGGTGATCTTCATATTCGAGGGTGCGCCATCAACATGAACGACATGACCGCCGCAGTTGGTCACGAGCGTCGCATCATCGGTGGCATCGTCTTGGCCCGCGTGCGCTCGCTTGATCGACTCGACCCAGAACCCCTGTGGGGTCTGCACTGCGACGTATCGAGATCGGTCTACCGGAGAGCCCTTGGTCGAGCGCAATGTGTCGGTCACCGGAACAACGGGAATTGCTCCCTCGGCATGTTGCAACGCTGCAACGACACGGCCGACGACCGCCGGCGTGGCCAAGGGGCGAGCAGCATCGTGGATCAACACTCGGTCAGCACTGTCTGGCAGAGCCTCGAGACCGGCGCGGACCGAGGCAGAGCGCGTTGGCCCGCCAGCCACCATCGTCACCCCGGCGAGCACCGTTGTTGCGAGGTCTGGTTCTGGGACAACAACCACGACTCGGTCGGCACAGCCCAAGCTCTCGACCGCCCACTCGATCACTTGCCTGCCTGCCAGATTCTCGAACTGTTTTGGTCCACCAAAGCGAGTGCCGCCCCCGCCAGCCACAACGACCGCCCAGAGTCCAAAATCGCGTCGCCACGACATGCCAGGTCGCGGGGAGGAACCTGCAGCGGGGCGAGCGGTCTCGTTCATCGGCCTCGACGTTACTTGCCTGACTCCCGATGTGACTTCTCTGGTCCAGTTCAGAGAGGGCTACATGTGACATCGACCACCTACTGTCGAGTACCGTCTCAGAAATGGTTGATGAGGAACTCCTCAAAAGCGTCGATCTCTTTCGTGATCTGGACGAAGCTACGACTGTCTCGCTGGCAGCCGCCTCCCAGATCAGGGATCTGAAGCGAGGCGACGTGCTCTTTGCAGAGAACGACGCTCCAAGCGAGCTCTACGTCACCGTCTCCGGCCGAATCGCCATGGTGAATCGATCGATCGACGGCAGAGAGTCCGTGGTCGCGCTCATGGAAGACGGCGATCTGTTCGGCGAAATGCCTCTGTTCGATGGGCAGCAGCGTTCGACTGATGCTCGGGCCCTCGAACCTTCTCAGGTCGTCGCCATTCCCTATGCCCTGCTCAAAGAGATCTACGACACTCATCCTCAGCAGCTCTGGCGGGTCGTCGAACTTCTCGCCAATCGGCTTCGCACCATGGATGGCGTGCTCGCCGACTCCGTTTTTCTCGACGTCACGGGTCGAACCGCCAAGCGCCTGTTGGAGATTGCGGGCGACAACGAGGAATTCTCGCTCCCCGTCACCCAGGAAGAACTCGCCGGAATGGTCGGTGCCAGCCGGGAACGGGTCAACAAGGCGATCGCCAGCTTCGTTCGGCTCGGATGGATCGACCAACGAGATCGTCGTTACATCATCTTGAACCGCGACCAGCTCGAACTGCGCTCCCGCTAGGCGAGCGCCGATGCGATGCAGGGCGTTTGCTCTTAGTCGCGCCGGTACCGCTCGAGGATCGATCCCTCAGCAAGACGAGTCAGGCTTTCCTTCACCGACTGGGCCCGATTGGAACCGAGACCATCGATCGCCTCGAGTTCTTCGACTGACGCCCGAAGCACGCGGTTGAACGAACCGAATTGGTCGACGACCCGATCGATGAGCGGTGGCGGAACTCGGGGGAGCTTCGACAGGAGTCGGAAGCCACGAGTTTCCAGATTCTCATCGAGGTCGGTCACCGATGAACCGAGGCGGAGTGTCTTGGCCAAGATCTCACCCTCGAAGAGCGCCTCGTCGTCGAGGGCGGCCAACGCCTGCATCGCCTCGTCGATCCGAAAGCCGGCGTCTGCCTCGTAATAGTCACGAATGAGCAGCTTGCGGTCATCTCGAAGTCCACCCATGAGTTCATCAAGCTGAAGTCGAACTAGACGACCGTCAGAGCCGAGCTCGACCAGATTGCGTTCAATTTCGGCCGCGATCCGGACGACCATCTCGGACCGCTGCAACACTTCAATAACGTCTCGCAGCGTCACGAGGTCTTCGACCTCGAGGGCAGAAAGCTTCACCGTGACGTCCGTTAGACGATTGCGGTACCGCTCGAGGGTTTGCAGGGCTTGATTGGATCGCTCGAGCAATCGGCTCGCGGGCTCCAGCGGATGCCGCACCTCCCCGACGTAGACCTGAATCTCTTTACGCGATTCTGAAACCGCGACTACAGGAACGTTGAGGGATCGGGCCACCCGCTCTGCCGTGCGGTGCCGGGTGCCCGTTTCCACGGTCGGTACGTTTGGGTTCGGAACCAGGTGGACGTTCGCACGAGCAATGCGGCTGGAATCGCCAGCGAGGATGATCGCACCATCCATCTTGGCCAACTCCGAAAGCCGCTGAGGGGTGAACGCTGCGTCGAGGAGAAAACCGCCGGAGCAGATGTTCAGCACTTCCGCGCTGTCCCCAATCACGATCAAGCCCCCGCGGCCAGATTGCAGAACACGGTCCAGACCTTCGCGAAGTGGTGAACCCGGAGCCACCTGATCGAGCGCACGAAGAATGGCACGTTCGGGTCGGGGCTCCATCTGTCCAGGATACTCGAAGGTGTCAAGTTGGTCGGGTGGAAACCGGCTCAACCAGCGGAGGGACGAGGAAGATCTACCGAAAGACCGAGGACCAGAAGGGCATCGTTGAGCGAATCCACCCGAATCAATTCGAGCCCGGTCGGACCGCTCGGGGCCGACGTGGGCACCACGGCTCGCCGGAAGCCAAGACGAAACGCCTCCTGCAAGCGGCGCTCCAACTGCCCAACCGAGCGGACCTCGCCAGCAAGCCCAAGCTCGCCGCAGGCAACGACATCTGGACCCAGAGCCGTCTCGGCGAGCCCCGAGGCAATGGCGAGCGCAATACCGAGATCGCCGCCCGGCTCCTTCACCTCGGCGCCGCCGGCTGCCGAGGCAAGAATCTCCCACCCCCAAAGGTCGACCTTGGCCCGTTGGCGAAGCACAGCTCCCACCAGTTCGAGACGACTCGACGAGAGCCCCTGGCCAACAAAGCGCGGCGGACGATCACCAAAGGGTGTGACCAAGGCCTGCACTTCGACCAGGACAGGACGCTGCTGGTCGACTGTCGCGACAACTACCGAACCGGGGATACCCGGACGACGGTCGGCCAAGAACCGAGAGCTGGGATCATCGACGGGTTCCAGGCCAAGGCCGGACATCTCGAAGACGCCAACGTCGCTCGTTGGTCCGAACCGGTGCTTGACCGTGCGCAAGAAGCGAAGTTCGTTGTGACGATCACCGCTGAACGCCAAGACCGTGTCGACCACGTGTTCGAGCAGACGGGGCCCCGCCAGCGCGCCATCCTTGGTCACATGGCCAATCAGGATCACCGATGTTCCAGATCGCTGTGCGGCCGTCACCAGCCGATTGGCGGCGGCACGAACCTGCACCACCGAGCCAGGCGCAGCGTCGTAGTCAGCGACCGAAAGCGTCTGAACAGAATCGATGATCGCCAACTGCGGGCGCTCACGGATGATGGCCGCCTCGATGGTTTCGACGGACGTGTCATCGAGAACCGAGAGCGTCGGTGGAATGGGACCAACGCGCGATGCCCGAGCCGCGACTTGGCTCGGGGCCTCTTCGCCCGTCACGATCATGACCGCCGCACCCGAAGACGCCATCGACGCCGCAATCTGAAGTGACAAGGTCGACTTGCCGATCCCGGGTTCTCCACCAAGAACGGTGACCGAACCAGCAACGAGCCCTCCCCCGAGCACCCGATCGACCTCCGAAACACCAGTTGGCGTGGGTACGGCGGCATCGAGATCGAACGATGCAAGTGGTGCGAGAGCATCACTGGTGTCGGCGACCGCGGCAACGCTTGACGCCATCTCGATGGCAGCCCACGCTCCACATTCGTTGCAGTGGCCTGCCCACGTGACGTGCTGGGCCCCGCACTCTCGACATACGTAAACCCGCCGTTGTTTCGCCATCAAGACAACGTAGCGATGCCCCCTGACAGCGAACGTTCAGCAGGCGGGCGAGGGTCTTCTAGGCAGGCTCTGGAGCCGCCACGTTGAAGCTTCTCAGAATGGCGTGCTTGCGCCCACCCGCAGGGTCTCCATCAGGTGCGAACCACGCGGTTTGAAATCCGAGTTCACGTGCAGCATCGAGATTGTCGAGATCGTCATCAACCACCAAGATCGTAGAAACCGGCTGGCGTGTAACTCGGCGAAGGACCTCAAAGATCGGCCAGTCAGGCTTCCGGACACCAACTGCGCCACTGATGACCCACGGGTCGATGAGCCCTTCGAGGCTGTGGCGGGCTCGCAATTTGTTGGCCCACACGGTGTTGTCGTTGGTGAGACACGCGACCTTGACTCCTCGCTCGCGAAGATCCCGAAGGAACGCCACGACTCCCGGAGCGAGCTGGATGCGACTCAGATACGCCTCATCAAGTTCTTCCGCATCGCCTTCCACTCCTACGAGCTTCCAGAAGTCCGCCGGCGTGATCCGTCCCAGGCTCAATGACCGAGCCCGGCTCACGATTTCGTCCGAGGTGACCTCAGATCCCATCTCGCGAACGAACGGCAGAAGAATCTCCGAGATGTCTTGGCCTTCTCGATACAGCACGCCCATTCCATCGAGCGCGACAACCGCAGGCCCCGTGGCTTCCTCCTGCGCCGCCGCAACTTCATCGGGGTCGTCGTCGCTCTCGGCGACCAGGGACCGCTGCTCACTCGATTCTTTGCCAGGACCCTTGGCCGATGGTCTTGGCTTCTTCGGATCGGGCTTCTTCTTGCGGCGTCGCCCCGTCGGACGCAGCATGCGGAGCAAATGTCCGAGCAGGATCAGTCCCGCCAGCACCGCGGCAACAACCGCTACCCCTCGCCAAACGAGCGGAGCGACGTTGCGGGTGAACGAGGCAGTGGCGATCGATGTGCTCGTTTGATCGGCCAGCGTGGCCGACCAACTCCGCACCACACCGTCATCGTCGACCTCGACCGGAGTTCCCGTGAGCCGCACATCCTCGTTGGTCGTGCCCGGCAGCACAACGCGGACGTTGACCCGAACATCGTCGGCGGTTCCACCAGCATCCGCAATGAAGGACTCAATCGGACGACCGAGCGCAGCGACCAGCGCTGGATCAGAGAACGACTCCACACCTGACGGACTGATTTGTCCCGTGAGCTCGTAGTCGACTCTGGCAAAACCCTTGGTCCGAATCAGGTCGAAGTCGGCAAAGAGCTCCGCATCGCCGCTGATCTCGCCGAGCACATCGCGAAGCTGTTCAGCGGTACCGAAGTCCTTTGACGCCCCGATCGTCGTCCGTCCATCGTCTCCGACCGCTGGTGGGTCGATGATCCATCCAGCCTCGTTGAGATCAATGAGCGGGAGGCCTGCTCCGGACTCAAGATCGAGAATTTGTGACGCGGCGTCTTCGTCGAGTCCGACGACGACCCCAACCGCTCCAGAACCGTCCTCCTCGACATCGATCAGCACATCGACGGTGCCCTCGCACGCCGACAGCACCAGTGCAAGCACGAGCAGGGCCAAGGCTCGGAGGGTCCCGCGGAGTTGGCGTCCCCGTGAGGGCAACGTCTTGGGGTCCCGAGTCACGGCCGCGAATCTACCGGACGCGAACATGTGCAAGTTGTTTCAGGCCGGAGCCCACAACTTGCACATGTTCAAAGTGTCTCAATTTTGCTCGCTCGGCCCGACATTGAAGCGGTCCGGTGGCGAGCAACGACGTCAGTCGCCGGTCTCAGCGAGCTCCGGCGTCGACGGTGGCTGGAAGCCTTCGTGAGGCGTGAAGGTGAGGGCAGGTTCGCCGTCTTCGTTCGTACCAACATCAACCACGATGATCTGGCCTGCCCGGAATTCCTTGTACAGGAGCTTCTCGGACAGAACATCTTCGACCAGACGCTGGATGGCTCGACGCAACGGGCGGGCGCCCATGGTCGGGTCATAGCCATTGTCCGCGAGGAAGTGCTTGGATTCCTCGGTGAGTTCAAGGCCGATGCCCTGACCTTCAAGCTGATCAGCCGTACGAGCGATCAGCAGGTCAACGATCTCGGTCACCTCGGGCTTGGACAGCTCGTGGAACACAATGGTCTCGTCGACACGGTTGAGGAACTCAGGGCGGAAGTGCGCCTTGAGAGCGTCGTTGACCTTTTCCTTCATGCGTTCGTAGGTGACGGCCTCGTCGTTCTTCGAAAAGCCGAGCGTCGCCTTACGCAGATCCTGGGTTCCCAGGTTGGAGGTCATGATCAACACGGTGTTGCGGAAGTCGACCGATCGACCCTGGCTGTCAGTCAGGCGTCCCTCTTCGAGAATCTGGAGGAGTGCGTTGAAGACATCCGGATGGGCTTTTTCGATCTCATCGAAGAGCACGACCGAGAACGGCTTGCGACGCACAGCCTCAGTGAGCTGTCCGCCTTCTTCGTAGCCGACGTACCCAGGGGGTGAACCGACGAGACGGCTCACCGTGTGCTTCTCCATGTACTCCGACATGTCGAGCGTGATCATGGAGTTGTCGTCACCGAACAAGAAGTCCGAGAGCGTCTTGGCGAGCTCGGTCTTTCCAACACCGGTTGGGCCGAGGAAGATGAACGAGCCAGAAGGACGCTTTGGATCCTTCAGACCGGCGCGTGTCCGGCGAATCGACTGGGAAACCGCCCGAACGGCGTCTTCTTGGCCGATGACCCGACGGTGCAGCTCGTCTTCCATGCGAAGGAGCTTCTCGGTCTCTTCTTCAGTGAGCTTGTACACCGGGATGCCGGTCCAGATGGACAGGACTTCCGCGATCGACTCTTCGTTGACTTCGTCGAAGAGGTCAACGCCCGAGGCCTTGATCTCTGACTCCATCTCTTCTTTCTTGCCGAGGAGTTCTTTCTCCTTGTCACGCAAGCGACCGGCCTCTTCGAAGTTCTGGTTCTCGACGGCTTCCTTCTTCTCACGAACCACGTCGGCGAGTTCGCCTTCCAGCTCTTTGAAGGCAGGAGGCGTACTCATGCGCTTGATCCGCAGACGGGAGCCAGCCTCGTCGATGAGGTCGATGGCTTTGTCTGGCAGATGGCGGTCAGCGATGTAGCGATCGGCGAGGTTGGCTGCAGCGACGAGTGCCTGGTCGGTAATGGTGACCCGGTGGTGGCTCTCATAGCGATCGCGCAATCCCTTGAGGATCTCGATCGTGTGCTCGACGGTCGGCTCTTCGACCTTGACGGGCTGGAAGCGCCGCTCGAGAGCAGCGTCCTTTTCGAGGTGCTTGCGATATTCGTCGATCGTCGTGGCACCGATGGTCTGGAGCTCGCCACGAGCCAACATCGGCTTGAGAATGCTGGCCGCATCGATTGCGCCTTCAGCCGCGCCAGCACCGACGAGCGTGTGTATCTCGTCGATGAACAGGATGATGTCGCCACGGGTCTTGATCTCTTTCAAGACCTTCTTGAGACGCTCTTCGAAGTCACCGCGGTATCGAGAACCGGCGACGAGGGCTCCGAGATCGAGCGTGTAGAGCTGCTTGCCCCGAAGGGTGTCCGGCACCTCATCGGAGGCGATCATCTGGGCGAGGCCCTCGACGATCGCGGTCTTGCCGACGCCAGGCTCACCGATGAGCACCGGGTTGTTCTTGGTCCGACGAGACAACACCTGCATGACTCGCTCGGCCTCACGGGTCCGACCGATGACCGGGTCGAGTTTCTTTTCTCGAGCGAGTTGGGTCATGTTGCGACCGAACTGGTCCAAAATCAGTGAGCCAGAGGGCGCCTCACCTCCCGAACCGCCACTCGTGGCGCTGGTCTTGCCGCCACCGGGAGCTTCGCCGGAACCGGTGCCACCTTGACTCGGGCCGGAGTAGCCGCTGAGAAGCTGGATGACCTGCTGACGAACTCGGCTGAGATCTGCGCCGAGCTTGACGAGAACTTGGGCAGCAACGCCCTCACCCTCGCGAATCAGCCCGAGCAGGATGTGCTCGGTCCCGATGTAGTTGTGGCCGAGTTGAAGGGCCTCTCGCAAAGAGAGTTCGAGAACCTTCTTGGCACGCGGCGTGAAGGGGATGTGACCGCTCGGCGAGCTTCCGCCCTGGCCGATGATGTCTTCCACCTGGCTGCGCACAGCCTCGAGTGAGATCGAGAGTGATTCGAGGGCCTTAGCAGCCACTCCCTCACCCTCATGGATGAGTCCGAGCAGGATGTGCTCGGTCCCGATGTAGTTGTGGTTGAGAAGTCGGGCTTCCTCTTGGGCGAGGACGACTACTCGGCGGGCTCTGTCTGTGAAGCGTTCAAACATGGGTTCCTCCCGAGGGCCGAGCCGCGGGTAGCGGCCGGAGAGAGCGTTAGCCGAGTGTATCGGTGACTCAGGTTTCAAGGTCGGCCCCAACGGCCGCGACCTGAGGATTTAGGCCATTTGGACCACGCTTTGTGTTCACGGCCTCCCTTCTCCCACTGGATCGGCGGTTCCTCTCACCACCGAGCGGGCGAGGTGTGCCGGACGCAACACCTGGTCCGATGCGCCTGGACGCACAACATGGGCGTACCATTGCATTCGTGGCTGCTAACCCGCTCCTCCTCCTACCGACCGCTGAGGGTGACCGAGAGCGCATCGAACAAACGCTGCTCGACGTCGTCAAGATCGACAATGACCCGTATCTCACGGAAATTTCGTCGCATCTGATCAAGGCGGGAGGTAAGCGTCTCCGTCCCTTGTTTGCCGTGGCGTCCGCCGCCTGTGCCCTTCCTGACGACGAACGCGTGCCCTATGACGTGGTGCGTGGCGGAGTTTCGGTGGAACTCGTGCATATCGGATCGCTCTATCACGACGACGTGATGGACGAAGCGGAGATGCGCCGCCAAGTCATCAGCGTCAACGCCCGGTGGGGCAATCTTCGAGCAATTCTCTCGGGCGACTATTTGCTGGCCAAAGCGTCAGAGATCGCCGCAGATTTGGGCAACGACGTTGCCGGACTGCTCGCCTCGACCATCGCTGAACTCTGCCGCGGCCAGGTCGGTGAGTTGCAGACGATGTACGACGTCGATCGCAACGAAGCGCAGTACTACCCATCGATCGCTGGGAAGACGGCATCGTTGTATGCCGCAGCCTGTCGGATCGGCGGCATCGTCTCCCGTCAGAGTCCCGAGAACATCGACAAGCTCACCGAGTTCGGCCGGTTGTACGGCATGGCGTTCCAAGTAGTTGATGATGTCCTCGACGTCATCGCCACTGACGAGCAACTTGGCAAGCCCGCAGGCAATGACATGATCGAGGGTGTGTACAGCCTTCCCGTCATCCACACGCTGCGTTGGCCTGAGGGCGCACTTCTTCGCGAACTGCTCACCGACGGACTCAATATCGAGGATCGCCACCGGGCAATTGAGATCGTTCGGCAGGGCCCTGGCGTCGAGTCAGCGCTCGATGTGGCTCGGGGCTTCGTCGACGAGGCCAAGAACGTGCTCGCCGAAGTCAGCACAAATGTGGCCGCCACCGCGCTGGCCGGCGCCGCTGATCATCTTCTTGAAAGCGTCGAAGCCGTCACGGCAACACAGCAAGTCTGACCAGCTGAAAGAGATCGCTCGCTCAGCACCACTTGCATCCCGCCGACTGGGATGCTGTGAGCATCGCTCCCACCCGGCTGCCCCTCCTGGGCGAAATCGACCGCCCCGCATTGGCCCGTCCTACACGGATTGGGCTTCTTCGGACGTTGCTGATCTATCGATGGCTCACTGCCAGCTGGGCAGCGGGTCTCTTCGTCTACGAGATCTGGGATCGAAACCGTCAAGCGACCAAGCTTGCTGTTGCCCACCCAGGTGCAGGTCTTGGCTTGATGGCGGTCTTGCTGGCGTTCATGGTCTGGCTGACCTTCGAATACAACCGTGACGCCGACAGAACCCTTCGCCCCGTCTTCGTCCTCACCGAAATCGCTATCGGCACAACGATGCTCCTTGCCGATGTATGGGTCTACGGGTCACCTGATCATTCCCAGAGTCTTCCCTCCGTGTGGATCATCGCCGCCATCATCAACGTGGCGATCGTCGCCGGACAACAACCGGCAGTTCTCACCGGCATCGGCCTCGGCCTGGCTCGAAACATCGGATGGATGCCGTACAAGACCGACGGGATCTGGAGTCTCACCCGAATCGCCACGCTCGTTCTTCTCACTGTTGCCGGGTGGGTCGCCGGGTACGTCATGCATCGACTGGGAGAAGCGGACGACGAAATCAGCGCCTTCAAAGCCCGCGAAGAAGTCGCTCGCACGCTGCACGATGGGGTGCTGCAGACACTCGCCGTAATTCAGCGTCGCAGCGATGATGCCCAACTCGTCGGTCTCGCTCGGGTCCAAGAACACGAACTTCGCGAATACCTTTTTGGCGGCTCGAGCGTTGAGGACGACATCGCAGCGGCCCTGCGGGCCGCTGCTCGCCGCGCCGAGCAGCGACATGGACTTCGGGTCGATGTCATTACCGCTCCCGATCTCCCCGAAGGTTCCGACGACGTCATCCACGCGTTGGGATCCGCGGTGGGCGAGGCGCTGACGAACGCGGTCAAGCACGGCGCGGCTACCAAGGCCACGGTCTATGCCGAGCCGATCGACGAAGACACGATCTTCGTCTCGGTGAAAGATGACGGCACGGGGTTCGACACCTCACTTGTTGAAGAAGGTCAGGGGCTCACGAGCTCCATTCGAGGTCGGCTTGGCGACCTTGGTGGACGAGTCGAAATCGATGGACGCCCCGGTCGGGGCGCAGAGATCAGGATGTACCTGTGAGCAACACACCCAGTTCCAACTTCGCCTCTCACGTCCGAGTCGTTCTGGCCGACGACCACCCAATCTGGCGAAGCGGAGTTCGAGCCGACCTCGGTGAGAACTTTCATGTGGTCGCTGAGGCCGGCGATGCGAAGGAAGCCATCGCCGCCATCAAGAAGCACGAACCAGACCTTGTTGTTTGTGATCTTCACATGCCGCACGGCGGCGGAATCAAGGTGGCCAAGGAGTGCGGCGACACCACCAACATCGTGATGCTCACCGTGAGCGAAGCAGAACGCGATTTGCTCGATGCGGTTGCCGCTGGGGCCAACGGGTACCTGGTGAAGTCCACCCCGCCGGAGGAATTGCGCGATGCACTCTGGCGGGCGGCCAAGGGTGAGCCGGTTTTCTCCCCCGCTCTGGCCGGGCTGGTACTCGGAGAATTCCGACGGATGACGAAAGATGCGGGCGGCACCACGCCGCTTTCTGACCGAGAGCGTGAAGTACTTCAGTACGTCGCTCGAGGTCACACGTACAAAGAGATCGGCGAAGAGCTCTACATCTCTCCGAAGACTGTCGAGAACCACGTCCGCAATATCTTGGGCAAGCTCCACCTGAACCGGAAACAAGAGCTCGTGCGCTACGCCCTCGAGCACGGCATCGAGTAGCCAACGAATCGCCGAAACCCCCAGACAGATTTGGGGGCTGTCCCCCAGAGACGGAATCTCACCGCTCGCTCAAGCTGGGGGTATGCACCCCACCCCTTCTCAAGACATCCCCGTCGAGCGTTCAACCCGAACAATCGCGGCTGTCGCACTCGCCGCCGTCGGGGCTGCCCTTCTCGTCATTTCAGCGGGCACGTTCATCGCCGTGCGGTGGGACCAACTCGGCCTCCCCGGCAAAGCGGGGATCGTGGGTGCCCTCGCTCTCGCTGCCATTGTGGTTGGCCACGTCCTCCGTCCGAGGTTGCCCGGCACCGCTGGCGTCCTGACCCATCTCGGAGCCGCCTTGGTTCCACTCGATGTTGGTGGCGTATCGGTAGCTCTTGGCAGCGATCGCCCGCTGACTGGTCTGATTGCCGGCGCTGCCGGCCTGGCTAGCTTTACGCTCCTCGACCCAAGCCTCGTCGGGCCGTCGTTCGAACGGACCAACACACCGCCCGCACCAAAACGACTTCAGCCGTTCATGGCCCTCGGGCGAATTGTGTCCGCGTGCGCCGTGGGTCTGGGCCTCAGCGCAGTGGTGGGCGTTCCCCCAGTCTTGTTCTTCTTCGTCGCCGGAGTTGCTCTGGCGTTCCTCAAGCGGCCATACGAAGCGATCGGCCTGGCGGCCTTGGCAGGCGCCGGCCCCGTCGCTCGCTGGGCGGCTGATCGCTCGCAATCGGGCAGCTTCTTCGCTGAACTCGGCGAACTCACGGCGCAGACTCCCGTCGCCACGTTGGCCATCGCGGGATGCGCCATCGGCGTCATTGCGCTCGCAGCACGACAGCTGTCGAATCGACTTCCGGCGCTCGTTGCCTCGCTTGCCGTCCTTGTTGCCGCGAGCCCCGATGCCCTTGGCCTTGTCGCCGAGCATCAACGGACGAGCTTGATCCTGGCTGCTGCCTCCGTTCTTGCCGCTCGGATGTTCCTGATCGTTCGCCGATCCGACCTGGCGTTCGTCATCGACTGGACGGCCATTGCCACGGCTATTGTCGCCACAGCAATCGGTCTGGAAGGTGGCGCACTCGACCGTGGCGTCATCGTTGCCTCGCTTCTCCTCGCTGCGAGTTGGCTGGTGTCCGACCTCGGCGAGCACGCTGCAGACAAACTGCTGCAGCGCCTCTGGACCGGTGCAAGCGGCCCAATCTCCACGTTCGGCCTTCTCACCGCTGGCCTGGGGGTCGCCATTGGCATCCACGACCCTGCGGCAAGCGCAATGGTCATGCTCGTTGTGAGCGTCGGTGTCGGACTCTCCTCGCGGTCGATGGCCACGTCCGTGTCGGTCATCGCAACAGGTGCGGCCACCGTCATGGCCATGTCGAACGAACCCGTCCTCTTTCTCGTTGGACTCTCAGCGGCCATGATCCTTCAGGCGAGAGCCATGATCTCGCTCGGCGGCGGGTTCGCCCCTCAGCCTGCTGCACTTCTTCAGTGGGTCGGCGTTGGCTTGGCCGGACTCATCATCGTCTCGACCTCGATCGTTGACCCCCTCGGTCCTGCCGCAGCAATGCTCGGCATCGCGGTAGGTGTTGCTCTGTCATTCCTGGCAGCTCGATTCGTTGCCGTTCCCGATCTCGAACTCGCTCCACGACTCTTGACCGCGATCGCCGTTCTTCCTGCCGCTGGTGACGCAGCAGTGAGCGGCGGCCTGCTCACAGCGGTGGGTCTTGGTCTGTTTGCCGAAGGGATCGTTCGCCGGCGGCAGGTTGAGGAGGTTCTCGGCGGCTGCGCACTCGTGATCGGAAGCTGGATCTGGGCGGGAGCCAATGAGCTGTTGGCCCTCGAGTGGTACGTGGCAGCTCCGGCCGTGATCTTCTTCTCCGTCGGTTGCCGGTCAGCACTTGGCGGTAGCCCGACGTGGAACGGCATGCCCGTAGGGCTCGGACTCCTCGCAGGGTCGGCGATCTTGGAGCGGCTGGGCGGCAACGTGCAGCTACTCATCGACGATGAAACGATCGCCGGGGCATCGGGCGGTTGGCACCCGGTCGTCGCAGGAGCCGTCGCGATCGGTGCGCTGGTGTTGGGCGTCGAGCGTCGCTGGCGGGGACCCACCGTCGTAGGACTGATAGCTCTGGTTTCCACGGTGCTGATCGAGGTCGGTGCTGTCGTGCCGCTCGTTCCGGTGTGGATGCTGCTCGCCGCCGGGGGGCTGACGCTTCTTGCCGCTGGCATCGCTCTGGAACGCGCCGATGCCCTTCGAGGGACCACCACTGCAGTCCGAACGAATCAGCCCAAAACTGCCGCCTTGCATCCCATGGAAGCGTTTCGAGCAACGTGGGCAGAGTTCCTGTAACCGCCGCGATCCCTCGAAACAAGCTGGAGTCCCTAGGCAATCTTCACCGAACGCGACTGATCCTCACGGAACGTGTGGAGTCCATACGACCTATTCGGTAGTGTTTCTCCGCGGAGGCGTGCGAAACATGGCGGTACAAGGTGAAGAGGACGCGGTCCTCATTCTCAAACACGTGGGCGGACTGACGTCCGGACAAGCGATGCTGTTGCGTCGCGGGGTCTATCAATTCGGGCCGAGCAAGAACGAAGATGCCGGTCTCGATGTCGGAGACCCTGCCGTCGTCAGCTTCGAACTCGAGGTGAGGGCTGCCGACGATGTGGTTCTGTCGCCCGGGCGAGACGCGGTGTCGATCGAGGGTCGATCGGTGGCCCAGCCGGTGCCCGTCGCTCCAGGGAGTGTTGTTCAGGTTGGGCCGGACTTGTTTGTCTTGTCCGCAGCTGATTCGACCCAGACTGGCCAGGCACGACGTGTGCTGGCCCCAACAAGCCCCATCCTGATTCCTAAGGTGCAGCCCCCTGCCCCGGCTCAATACTCAGTCTTGCTGTGGGTGGCAGTTGCCCTTGTCGTTGCCGGAATTGCGTTGGCATTCGTGCTCGACCAGATTTTCTGGCTCGCCCTTGTTGGCCTCGGCGTCGTCCTGGGTTTGACGACCTGGTTCCTCCGTCGTCGTGCGCACTCTCGGGCGCAAAAGGCAAAGGATCACAGCATCATCCAAGCCAAGGGCCAACTCGACAGCGCCTTGATGGATCGCCGGATCAAGACAGCTCAGGAACATCGGTCCGCCGCATCTGATCCGGCCGACACGCTTTCAACCTTTTCGGGACAGGCAACAACTGGTTCCTTGGACGGCGTGGCGATTGCCGCTGGAACCCGCCCATGGAAGCCGCCGATCGGCAGCATGCGGGGTGCTGGTTGGGACCCCGAGGGAATCATCGACGGACACTCAACGCTTCCCGCCGTGCCCTACGGCATCGACCTCAACGTGCCCTTCGGCGTCTGTGGTCCTCGCCCAGCAAGCCTCGCCGTCACCCGATACGTGGTGCTGGCGATTGCTGAACGGATCGGAGCACAGAACATCGCGATCGACACCAACCAGCCCCAAGACTGGGAATGGACACACGACCTCGTCGGTACCGACCCCCGCATCGCGCACTTCGTTGTGCGAGATCGAGCCGGTGCGACTCCTCCAGCGCGGGGCCTGATTATCACCGAGGAGCTCCACCCGCTGCCGCCAGGGCTCAGCGGCGTGCTTTCGGTCGGGACGAACGGGCTTGCGCGATTGCACGACTCCAGCGGCAACCCTGTCGCGAATGATCTCGTGCCCTACGGAATCACCGGGAAGTCAGCCCTGAGCGCCGCGGTCACCGGTTCTCTGGCTCGTACGGCCACTCCGATGCCGTCAAAGCCAACTGCACCAGACGCGGACCGAGGTCCAGTCGATCCGCCCCCTGCTCCGGGGCGCCAAGTGTTGGCACCGCCAGACATTGATCTGACCGTCATTGATCTCACCGATCCGGACCCAGGCAAGGAAAACGAACCGGCAATGATGAGCGCGGCGACTCGGCCACCACAACCGCCAGCTCCAAACCTGATGAAGGCAAGCCCGGCGCCCCCAACGCCTCCAGCCGGGCGTTCGACCACGACGACCGATCCCAGCGAACGCAACACCGGATCCACAACGCTCTTCACTGCTCGGCATCTGTCGGAGGGCAACGAGCTCCTCGCCAGCGTCGCCATCGATCTCTGTCGGCGCATGCATCCCAATCAACTCAGCATCGTCATTCTCGACTCCGGCTCTCGCCCGCTCATCCGACTGCGACAGCTGTCGCATTGCATTGCATACGCGGGAGTTGACAATCCTGGAGCGGTGGACGGAATCCTCGATCTCGTCGACCGTCAGCCATCTTCTGGCGATCAGATTCCGATGGTGTTCTTCGCAGTATCAGATCTGGTCTCGACCGTCGCATTGCTTCGATCTTCGGGTCGCAGTGCGCAGGCCGACCGGATTCTCCAGAGTCTGCAACGAGCCAACCGGACCGAATTGATGGTCGCTGGGTCGAGCCAGAACGCCATCGATGCTCCGGACGAACTCCACCAAGTGATTACGTCATTCGTTGAGCGAAACCTCGATGGCTCGGCCGAGATCCACGACGTCCAGGGTGACCGCCCGCTCAACGTCGATCGGCCTTCGGGCCGAGATCTTACTGGGGCGGTGGCCAGACTCACCCGTTCTGCTCCCGAAGCAGGCTGACCCGGCGAGCCCAACGGCTTGCTCAGGCCTCGGGACGTAGCGTCGGGAACAGCACGACGTCACGAATCGTCTGGGTGTTCGCCAGCAACATCACGAGCCGATCGATACCAATTCCCAGCCCACCCGTGGGTGGAAGGCCGTACTCCATCGCTCGCAAGTAGTCCTCGTCGACCACCATCGCTTCGTCGTCACCGTCAGCCTTTTGTGCCGCTTGGTCTTCGAAACGAGCACGCTGTTCGACCGGGTCGATGAGTTCGCTGAAGGCGTTACACAGCTCGCGACCAGCGATGATCCCCTCGAACCGTTCGGTGAAGCCAGGTAGCTCCCGATGGTCCCGGGAGAGCGGCGAAACCTCTTTGGGGTAGTCAGTCACAAAGACCGGATCCCAGAGTTCGGACTCAGTGGTCTTCTCATAGATCTCGAGAATCAACTTGCCCGGGCCGTAGCTGTCCTTGACGAGGACACCGACCTCGTTTGCGACGCCGCGGAGCTCCTCGATGTCCATTGTGAGCCCGAGCTTGAACCCGGTCTGCTCTTCGATCAGCTCGAGCATTGACGCCCGACGCCATGGTGCGCTCAGGTCGAGCGATCGATCTCCGTACGTCAGCGTCGTCGTGCCGTGAATCTCCATGGCCAAGTGCGCAATGAGATTCTCGACGAGCTCCATGATGTCGCCATAGTCGGCATACGCCTGGTAGAGCTCGAGCATCGTGAACTCAGGATTGTGTCGGGTGCTGATGCCTTCGTTTCGAAAGACGCGGCCGATCTCGAAGACCCGTTCGAACCCTCCGACGGTGAGACGCTTGAGATAGAGCTCCGGGGCGATGCGCAAGAACAGATCGAGATCAAGCGCGTTGTGATGGGTCGTGAAGGGCCGGGCCAGCGCCCCACCCGGGATCGGGTGGAAGATCGGAGTTTCGACCTCCATGAACCCGTCGTCTTCGAGCCACCGACGTATCAACGAGATCACCTTTGACCTCATCACGAACGCCGATCGTGATTCCGGAGTGACCCACAGATCGACATAACGCTGTCGGTATCGCATGTCCTGATCAGAGATGCCATGGAACTTGTCAGGGAACGGCCGCGTGGCCCGAGCCAAGATAACCCACTGCTCTACCTTGACCGACAATTCGCCTTTGCGAGTCTTCATGACCTCGCCGGTGACCCCGATCCAGTCACCCAAATTCAAGTCGCAGAAGTCAGCGAAATCGGGGGTGACTTTGCCAGGAGCGAACAGCTGAATACGGCCGCCCGAGTCTTGCAGCGTGCCGAACGCCAGCTTGCCCTGCACTCGTCGCAGCATCAGCCGACCGGCGATCGTGACCTGCACACCTGTCTCGACGCCATCCTCGATCGAGTCGTGTTCAGCACGAATCGCATCAGAAGTAGCGGTGGGTTCAAAGCGATAGGGAATGGACACGGACGTCAGCTCTCGTTTGGGACGACATCGAGACCGATGTCGAGCACAGGGGCAGAGTTGGTGAGCGAGCCGGACGAGATCAGATCGACGCCGGTACCGGCGTAGGCATCCAGCTCATCCAACGTGATACCACCTGATGCTTCGAGAAGTGCTCGCTTTTGATTGGTCTCAGTGGCCCACGCATCGGCCTTGGCCACAAGGTCGACCAATTCCGGTGGAGTGAAGTTGTCGAGCAGAATGATGTCGGCCCCCGCGTTGAGCGCCTCCATCATCTGATCGGCCCGGTCGGCCTCGACGTGGACCGTTCGCCCCGGCCACAGCTCGCGAGATCGCTGCACTGCTTCGGCGATCGAAAGCCCGATCAGGTGGTTGTCTTTCAACATGAGCCAGTCACTCAGATTGCCACGATGGTTGGCGGCGCCGCCGGCTCGGACAGCCGCCTTCTGAAGTGAGCGATAGCCAGGCGTTGTCTTTCGGGTGTCCCACACCGTGGCCCGTCCCGCAGCAACGTCAACCCATCGGCTGGCGTTTGTAGCAATACCCGAGAGGTGGCTCAGGAAATTGAGTGCCGTCCGCTCTGCGGTCAGCATCGTGGCGAACGGACCGGTTGCGATTCCGATCACATCTCCGGGTTCGACACGCTGTCCATCTCGCACCTGCCAGTCGATCTCGAGCCGAGAATCGACCGCCTTGAACGTTTCTTCGGCACAGAGCGTGCCGGCAATCGTGCCGGACTCTCTCGAATTGAATTCAGCGGTTGCGTTGAGGTTCGGATCGAGGAGCGACGACGTGAGATCGCCGAATGGCGTGAGATCTTCCGCGAGCGCACGCTCGACCAGGAATCGGATGTCCGCAACGGGCGGGTTCAGGTCGTGGCGCATGGGAGAAAGTTGAGCGAGGCGCTCAGGCCTCTGCTGGGTCCTGGGTGAGCAGCTGCTCAGCCACGGTCACCATGGCGCGGCCCTCGGGCCCCATCTGACGCTCGAGGATCCGCTCGACCACCGTGATGGCTTCGAAAGCGACGGGGACGAGCCCGCTCCAGCGCAGGTAGCCCGCGAGAAGGCCAGCCATCCGATCGCTCACCTCTTCGGCGTGCATGAGAATCTTGCCATCGGTCTCGAGCAGCGAAGCGAGCTCGGGATAGATCTGACGCAACGCTGCTTCAGAGTCCACCGACGGCGGGAATGGCCAATGGCGCCATGGCACACCGAGCTCGTCGTAGCTATGCAGATTGTGGTCGGAGGGAATAAGCGAGATCACCGTGAGAAAGTTGTTCTCACGAATCCAGATGATCTCTTCCTGTCGCCGCACCTTGCGATGGTTGACGCCGTAGCCCCCGGGGCGCTCGCAAATGGCGAGCTTGTCGTTAATCACCCACTGGAAGTGCCGCGGTGTGATGCCCTGAGCCCACTTGCCTTTCGCCATTTCGTGCTTTCCTCATTCGCTCGCAGATGTGCGGGTCCGAAACGCTGCACTCAGCCTCAGAACCCAGCTCAGACTAGCGACCATTCGACAGGGGCGGGTCATCGATTCGCAGGGTTCCGCCCGATCGGGACAATCTTCTGCCGCCCGAGAGCTCTGTCGCCGTGGCAGTGAGGTTGACGACAGCCAGAACCCGCTCGACTTCTGCCGTCGACGGAGGATGCCCCGACCCGTCTCGGAGCCAACGTCGCAGCGCAGCCGCCGCGACTTCTGAGGGGGCAGCGCGTAGCTCTTCACAGCTGGAGGGGTCGATCTCTCGAGCTTCGGCATCGATTTCGTCGGTGATCATGCGGGATCGCAGCGCCGTTCGGTTCAGTAAGGGAACGAGATCGCGATTGGCGATGTCTGCCATCAAGGGCAATAGCTCGTGGCGTATCCGGTTGCGAACGAACCGCGGGTCGAGATTGGATTCATCCATCACCGGGTCGAACCCGAAGGCATCGCAAAGCGCCATTGTCTCGCTTCGGCGGAGGTTGAGTATCGGCTTGGATGGACCTGGCCGCATCCCACTGAGTCCGGCGACCCCCGTGCCTCGCAGCAAGTTGATCAACAGCGTCTCCGCTTGATCATCTGCGGTGTGCCCGGTCAGCGCATCGGGACCGAGCACGCTTCGGCGCGCGGATCGAGCCCGAGCTTCGAGATCGCCACCGTCGGCAAGCTCCACTCGTTCGGATCGGAACGCCGCGCCCAGGGACTGTGCCACATTCGCCACAACGTCGGCCTCACGCTCTGAGTTGGGCCGCAGACCGTGGTCGATATGCACCGCAGTCGGGATTAGGCCGCTGCCGACAGCGAGGATCAGGAGCGCAACAGAGTCTGCGCCACCGGACACCGCACAGATGACTGGTGTGCCGGGCAGAGCAAACTGGCAGCGGGGCAGGAGTTCGTCGACGAGCGATCTCTGGTCGGCCGTGAACTCGGTGGCCATCAGCTCGGAGCGCCGACTCCCATGCGGTCGATCCACAGCTGAGGTTCGCGAATCTCGGTGATGGTGGGGAGATGCTCTGATCGTTCCCACACTCGATCGAAGAGCTCTCGTCCACCTGCAGCCTCGACGGCGTGGACGAACTTTTCGCCTTCTTCGTATTGTGCCAACTTGGCTTCGAAGCCAAGAACTCGCTGCATGATCTTTGCCGGACCAGAAGCGCCAGTCCGACGCTGGCTCATGACCCGAGCGAAGCGAGGCTGGCTCGGGATGTGCCCCTCTCCAGCTCGGTCCATCACGATGTCACCGTGGCCCTCGAGCAGGCTCATGAGGCCCGTCATCTTGTCGAGCGTGAGCTTCTGCTCGGGAGAAGCGAGAAGGTTGGAGATCCCGCCTTCCTTTAATCCGGAAGGACGGCCAGCCTTCTTGTCTTCGGCCAGCTGCTTCACCGTGTCGATCAGGCGCTTGGGATCAGGATCGATGGCGTTGAGAAGCTCGTCGACCAACGAAAGGAAGTACGGCCGCAACCACGGAACGCCCGTGAACTGTGCTCGGTGCGTGCATTCGTGGAGCGCGATCCAGAGACGAAATTCTCGAGGTGGGAACCCGTACTTCTTCTCGAGGGAGAGCACGTTCGGCCCGACGTAGTAGACCCAGTCCTGATCTTCGGGACGCTCGTCTTCGATGATCAACAGGTCGTACTGGCCAATGACACGACCGGACATCCAGCCCAAGAGTCCGCCAACCTCGGCTGCCGCGACCTTCGGTCCCACAGCATCAGAAATCGGAGCGATGAGCTTTCCGAAGCGGCCCGGCTCTGACTCTTCTTCTTCGAACTTGCCAAGCAGCGGCCTCATCAGGCGGTCGAAGCTGGCAATGTTTGCGTCGACCCAGCCGGCTCGGTCGGTGACCTTGGCCTTGGCTGAACCGTTCAGTGAGGGCAAGCCCGTTTCGGCCTCCACAAGCTTTTCAGCGATCGCCGTCAGCTCGAGCAGATCGGGTTCAAGCGAATCGACGAGATACGAGTCGGTGAACGGCTCAGAACCAGCGACCCGAGCTGCAATGCGGCGAGACAGGTCCCAATCGACCGTGAGTCCCATCTAGGGCTTCCGTGGGTACTCGGGGTGCTTGACCTTCATGAGGTATCCGACGACCAGGGCGACCGTCACCCCAAAGGAGCCGATGGCCAAGAAGAAACCGATCCACCAATGCCAGATAACTGCCAACATGTTCACGAGTGTACGGCCTCAGAGCCGATCCCCAGAATCAGACACAGAATCAGTCAGTTGACTCAGTCAGTTGACTCAGCAGAAAAGGATTCGAGAGCGGCCAAAACCTTGTCTCTCAGCCCCTCTGGAAGCTCAGACTGACATCCCGAGCTGACGGCTCGCTTGATCTCGTCATGAAACGAATAGGCCGACAAACACGGAGCGCATTCATCGAGGTGCCCCTGAATCAGGGTTCGACGCTCATCATCGAGTTCGCCATCAAGAAAGACATAAAGCTCTTCGACTGCCTCGAGACAGGTCGGTTCGGCGCAATCGCTGCCAGATTCTTGACTCATCGGTTCGCGCTCATTGTCCTGGGCTCATCGGGTCAAACCAATCCTCGGGAGGCTGCGAAGTCATACAACTCCTTTTGGAGTGCTTTTCTTCCGCGATGCAACCGGCTCATCACAGTTCCAATCGGTATGTCGAGGATTTCTGCAATCTCTTTGTAGGCAAAACCTTCGACGTCCGCGAGGAGCACGGCCATCCGATAATTCTCCGGCAGCGACTCGACGGCGGCAACGACCTCTGCTTCTGAGAAGGTTTGGAGCAACTCGTCTTCTGCGCTCTGACCGAAATTTCGTCGGTCCTGAAGCCGCTTGTAGAGATAGAAGTCTTCGAGATCATCGAGCTCGGTCTCATCCACTCGTCGCTGTTTGGCACGGAATCGATTGATGTGGGTGTTGGTGAGGATCCGAAAAAGCCAGGCTCGGAGATTGGTCCCTGCGGTAAAACTCGCATAGGAGCGGAACGCTCGGAGGTACGTCTCCTGCACGAGATCCTCGGCGTCAGCCTGATTGCCGGTGAGTCGGCGTGCTGTGGAGAACAACGACGCCATGAACGGCTCCGCATCTGCAACGAAGCTCGCCTGATCAGCCACCCCAAGAACCTACCTGGCTCGGTGGCTCATCGGCATTTTCCCAGCCGACCGCTCACACGGGCCGATAGGATTTCGGCGTCCGCCCGGATAGCTCAGTCGGCAGAGCGTCTCACTCGTAATGAGAAGGTCGCGAGTTCAATTCTCGCTCCGGGCTCCACACACTCGCCGTCGGCCCGTCATCAAGCAGTTGTGTCCTGGAAACACGCTGTTCATGACCGCTTCGTAGCGTCGTCCCCTGTGTCTGATCTCACGTTTCTTCTTCGGGTTTGGCTCCCGGACCGGCCAGGTGTTCTCGGTGCGGTCGCCACCCGCCTCGGGGCAGTCAAGGGCGATCTGCTCGGCATCGAGATCATCGAGCGCGGCGGTGGGGTCGTGATCGATGAGCTATTGATCCGCTTGCCGTCAATCGACCTCGTCGACTTGATGCTCAAAGAAGTTGGCCTCGTCGAGGGCGTCTCGGTGGAGGACCTCCGACCGATTGAGGAGCCCTTCAATCCCGACGTCGATGCGCTCGAGGCTGCGACAGCCATCGTTCAGCAGGCTGGGGACCCGACTCTGTCCGCTGGAGAACGTGCCGACGTTGTTTGCCGGGCCGTCCACAAAGCACTGCGATGCACGTGGGTCGCCATGATGGGGACCGATGGTCTGCTGGCGACGTGTGGCTCGCCACCAGCTGAATCGTGGCTCTCGGCCTACAGCGCTGGCTCGCTCGATGCCTTGAATCTCACCGAAGTCGCAGACGCTAGTGAGATGCCGCTCGACGAAGGAAGCGACTCCATCGTGGTTCGACTTCCCAACGCTGGACTCTCCCTGGTTCTTGGGCGAGAGAACCTCGCCTTTCGCCACAACGATCGACGGCGGGTGGCCGCCATCGCCCGGTTGACCGATGCACTGCCGGTTCTGGCTCAGCTCCCTTCTGAAGCCTGAGCCAGAACCCGCTGGCGCGCCCGGGTCAGCCGCCGACAGATGCGGCGTGGGCAACCAGCTTGTCGATGGCCATGTTCCAACCGCCCTCTCCGGGAGAACCCGCTGGCACACCAACATGAGTCATGACCATCTTGGTCGACCCTCCTAGATCGACGAGCTCAACAATGACCTCGGTGGTGTCGGGAGAATCCTCCGGCATTCCCATCGCCTCTGGAGACAGGACGTTGCCGTCCGGGTCCGCCATGCTTTCGGTGTAGACCAGGCGCTGGTTCTCAACGACCTCTCGATACTCACCCACGAACCACATCTGCATCGGCCCACCGGGGGTTTCCATCTCCATGCAGACCTTCCGTTTACCACCGACTTGGACATCCATCTCAGCGACAGGAATGACCGCTCCCTGGGGTCCGTACCACGCCTTGAAGTGTTCGGCATCGGTCCACATTTGCCAGATAAGTGAGACGGGAGCGTCGAGCGTCCGCTCGATCACCATTGAGCCCTCGGCCCCGTTCGTATCAGTCATGGTTTGCATCCTTGTTGTCAGGTTGTTGCTTGTCGGTGTGTTGCAGTTCTTGGAGATAGTCGTCCATGCGATCGAACCGGGCCTCCCAGACAGGCCGGTACTGCTCGGTCCAACGGGACACTTCTTTCAGCGGGGTGGCCTCGAGCGTGCAGGGTCGATATTGCGCTCGCTGGCCTTGCACCACGAGACCCGCTCGCTCCAACACCTTGATGTGTCGAGAAACCGCAGGCAGTGTCATGTCGAACGGCGCGGCGAGTTCCTTGACGCTCGCTTCGCCCGCCGCGAGCCTTGCCAGCATCGCTCGACGCGTCGGGTTGGCCAGCGCCGCAAATGTTGCGCTCAGTCGCTCTTCTTGGTCATCAATCGGGGGAGACAAAGTGGCTGCCGACACGAGACGGATCCTTCACGATTTGAGGCACATTTTCGAGGCACACTTTCGTCGCACCTCGAGAGCTCATCATCCATAGTTAACGACTTCGTTAATTAACTTACTCATAAACTACGGATCAGTCGCGACGAAGTCAAGACATTCGTTCGCCACTGATGGCCTGTTGCCTTGGCTACGAACCGAGCTTGAGCAACAACGCCTGGAGCAGCAACGCCTCGTTGGGGTTGCGAACGATTGCCTCGTTCGCACTCGCGATTGCCTCGAGCGAAGACATGGCCCGATCGTTCGGGCCTTGCACCAGCACATCTCGGTAGTGCCGAGACAATGTGGCAAAACCAAACCGGAGTTCATCGGTACGCAGGCGCCGCACCTCACGCTTGTGCTTCGCAATGAGGTCAGACCGGCCTGAGCCCCGCTCCCCCGTCACCTCAACTCGGGCATCAAGTTCCTCGATTTCCAGAACCTGCTGCGCTTCGAGCGCTTCTGTTGCGCTGTCCATCGCGGCGCGAAGCTCCGTGACCGCTTCGGCAACGATCGATCCTGTGCCGTCCAGACGTGAGGGGATTTGCTGCCATAGCTCTGCTCGCATGGCCAACGCATCATCGGTGGCCAGAAGGCGAGCTCGCGCCAAGTTGCCACCGGCGGCAGACGCCGCGGCCTTGGCCCGCTTGGGACTTACTCCCTCGATCACCAACATCGTGACGATGAGCTGGGCCGACACGGCGACGAACTCAATCGTCACACAACGCGAAGCGATCGTGATGATCTCGGGCGGGACCTCTTCGGCGAGCAGCACGAAGACGGCGGAGGCTGGTGGTTCTTCGATCACCTTCAGCAACTTGCCGATCGCGGACTCCTCAATGGCATCAACACCAACGACGGTGATGACCTTACGAGGCCCCTCGACAGGAGAAATCGTGCCGTGGCGGATGATCTGCTCCGCTTCGGTCACTCGAAGCGCAGCACCCTGCGGTTCGACAATCGTGAAGTCCGGATGCGTACCCGCCAACGCAAGTTTGCGATGACGCTCCGCAGCTTCACCATGGGAACCTTCTGACAACAACAGACCGGCAAAGGCCTTTGCCGCCAGCTCTCGCCCGCTGCCTCGCGGACCGAGGAAGAGATAGGCATGCACGGGGGCCTTGGCTGCGGCCTGCAACTGACTCACCGCTTGCCCCTGACCGATGACAGCCGAGAACAGGTCGTCAGAGCTGAGTCCGCTCGAGCTCTCGCCGACCAAGCTCATGACGACTCCCATCCAAAGCGCTCAGCGAGGGCCGACCAGACCCGAGCAGAAACGTCATCGATCGAGCCATTGGCCTCGAGCACGATCCAGCGGTCAGCTTCGCTGGCAGCAAGCTCGAGGTACGTCGCCCGAACGAGATCGTGAAAGGCGTCGCCTTCTTGTTCAAGACGGTCCTGACTGCGGCGGCCGCGAGGCCCCTGGCCTGCGGGGCAGTCGAGGAGCACCACGACGTCGGGCCACCGACCATTGACTGCCCAATCGTTGACGGCTCGCACCTCGTCGACTCCCAAGCCTCGTGCGCCTCCCTGGTAGGCAAGCGAGGAGTAGGCGGTCCGGTCCGAAACCACGTGGGTTCCCGTCGCAAGCGTCGGTTCGACCAGTTCCTCCAGATGCTGCGCCCGGTCGGCTGCCATCATCAAGGTTTCGGCTCGAGCGCCCACGGGAGCTTCGCCGACACCGAGCAGCAACTGTCGAAGCCGTGCACCAAGCTCGGTTCCCCCGGGTTCAAGCGTCAGCTTGCCCTGGATCTTCTTGGACAGAATACGAGCCTGCGTACTCTTGCCCGATCCCTCGCCGCCCTCGAATGCAATGTACAGGCCGGTCACGCGAGGCCTCTTAGAACGCGTCGGTCTCGGCGTCGTCAGACGCCGCAGGTTCTGCCTTCTTCGCAGCAGCCTTCTTGGTCGCCTTCTTCTTGGTCGCCTTCTTTTTGGCCGTGGCCTTCTTCTTCGTCGCCTTCTTCTTCTTTTTCTTGACCCCACCGTCGGCTTCGACCTTGATCCGACGTTCGATCAGCAGCTCTGCGGCTCGGTCGATCGTGAGGTTCTCTTCGGTGTCGCCCTTACGAAGACTCGCGTTGACTTCGCCATCGGTCACGTACGGACCGAACCGGCCGTCCTTCAACTGAACCTCGGCGCCGGTCACCGGGTCGGTCCCGACAATCTTGGCAGGAGCAGCAGCCTGCTGGCCTCGACGCCGCTTCGGCTGAGCCATGACTTCAAGTGCCTTCGGCAATTCAAGTGTGAGGAGCTCAGCCTCTGCTTCAAGACTGCGCGAATCCTTCTTCGTGGCTCCGGCTTCATCGACAAAGATCTTCTCGATGTAGGGCCCATAGCGACCGTTGTATGCCGTGATGACACCTTGATCGCTCGGATCGGTGCCGATCTCGCGAGGCAACTCCAACAGAGCGACGGCTTCGTCGAAGGTGATGTCTTCGGGCTTCATTGTCTTGAACAACGAACTCGTACGCGGTTTCTCGCCAGTTTCGTCGTCGTGTTCGCCCATCTGGACGTACGGGCCGAAGCGTCCAGCCTTGACGAAGATCGGAAGGTCGGTGTCTGGGTGCGTTCCAACTTCGCGATCACCCTTTGGAGCGTCGATCAGTTCGATGGCTCGCTCGGGCGTCAGCTCATCCGGCGCCATGTCATCGGGTATCGAGGCTCGATCTTCACCTCGCTCGAGATAAGGGCCATATCGACCGACACGGGCAATGATCGGCACGCCGTCTTCGTCGCCCCCGATCGGGATCGAGTTGACCGCTCGAGCGTCGATGTCGCCGAGGCGCTCGCTGACCTTCTTCTGTAGTCCCTCATCGGCATCGTTCCCGAAGTAGAACTCCGTGAGCCACGGAACCGTCTCTTTCGTTCCACCGGCGATGGAGTCGAGGTCTGTCTCCATTTTTGCGGTGAAGGCATAGTCGACGAGGTTCGGGAAGTGCTCTTCCATCAGGGAGATCACAGCAAACGCCTTGAAGCTCGGCACCAACGCCGAACCCTTCTTCCAGACGTACTCTCGGGCCTGGATCGTGCCCATGATCGAGGCGTAGGTCGAAGGACGGCCTACCTCGAGACGCTCGAGCTCTTTGACCAACGACGCTTCGGTATAGCGAGCTGGCGGCTGCGTATCGTGCCCGGCAGCTTCGAGGGACTCAACGCTCGCAGCGTCACCCTCTTGCAGCGGTGGCAGCAGCTGCTCGGCAGCCTCGTCGGCATCGTCCTCGTCAGTCGACTCGCGGTAGACCTTCAAGAACCCTTGGTGGGTGATGACGGTGCCTGCGGTCGAGAAGGTGGCCTTGCGACCGTCGCTGGCCTCAACGCCAAGTCGGAGGGTCACAGTCTCGCCGGTGGCGTCCGTCATTTGCGATGCAACGGTGCGCTGCCAGATCAGCTCGTAGACGGCCAGGTCCTGCTTCGACAGTTCACCGGCAACTTCTTCCGGCGTCCGGAATCGGTCACCTGACGGACGAATCGCCTCGTGAGCTTCCTGCGCATTCTGCGACTTGCCTTTGTAGACCCGCGGCGCGTCGGGAAGAAACTCTTCGCCGTAGCGCTCCTGAATCTGGCTGCGTGCAGCCGAGACGGCCTGATCGGAGAGCGTCGTTGAGTCGGTACGCATGTAGGTGATGAAGCCACGTTCGTACAGGCCCTGAGCCACTCGCATGGCAGGAGAAGAGCCAAGCCGAAGCTTGCGGCTGGCTTCCTGTTGATAGGTCGACGTAATGAACGGGGCAGCTGGCCGACGGCGATATGGCTTGGCTTCGCGGCTCTGTACAGTCGCCGCCCGGCCAGTCAATACTTCTACGAGGCCGTTGGCCGACGCCTCATCGAGATGGACCGCACCCTCTCGAGAGAGCGTCCCGTCTTGGCGGAAGTCGCGACCAGTCGCCACCCGAGCAGCGTCGACTTCGACGAGCAACGCTTCGAACGGACGATCGGCCGATTCGGCATCGAACATGCCTTTGACGTCCCAGTAGTTGGCCGACCGGAAGGCCATCCTCTCTCGCTCACGTTCCACCACAATTCGGGTGGCAACACTCTGGACTCGACCCGCCGACAACTTCGGCATGACCTTCTTCCAGAGAACAGGTGAAACCTCATACCCGTAGAGACGATCGAGCAGACGACGGGCCTCTTGTGCATCAACCAGGTGACGATCGAGATCTCCGGGACTGGCGATCGCTCGCCCAATGGCTTCCTTGGTGATTTCGGTGAAGACGATTCGCCGCACCGGCACCTTCGGATTCAGGACTTGGGTGAGGTGCCAGGCAATCGCCTCGCCTTCGCGATCCTTATCGGTCGCGAGCACCAGCTCGTCTACATCCTTCATCAAGGACTTCAGCTTGCGAACTTGATCCTTCTTCTCCGGAGAGACGACATAGAGCGCCTTGAAGTCATTGTCGACATCGATCCCGAGCTTTGACCACTTCTCAGACTTGTAGGCCGCGGGAACATCGGCGGCGTTGCGAGGCAGATCGCGGATGTGACCAATAGAGGACTCAACGATGTAGCCATCGCCAAGGATCTCCGAAATTTTCTTGATCTTGGCGGGTGACTCGACGATGACGAGAGCTTGGGACACAGCGGTGAGCGTAGGAACACTTTGAGCGGTTTTACCAACACCCTCCCGTATTTGCGTCAGCCGGCCTACACCGGGTCAGGTTCAAACAGCGATGTCGACGGGGTCCGACGCACCGGTCTCAGGCTCTCCGTTAGCGGGTTCTGCTGGCGGTGCACCTCGAAGAATGAGGGCTCCTACAACAGAGGCAGCAACAGAAGCAAAGAGAATGCCCATAACCGCTTGATCCTTAATTTCGGGGAGATCATCGAAGGCAAGGTTGTTGATGAACAGGGCAACGGTGAAGCCGATGCCCGCCACGGCGCCCGCTCCGAGGACGTGGCGCATCGTGACGCCTTCTGGCAAAACTGCGAGGCCGGACCGGGCGGCCAGAACCGAGAATGCATAGATGCCCAACGGCTTGCCGACGACAAGGCCGAGGATGATGCCCAGCGTGACTCGCGAGGTCGTCGCGTTGCTGACTGCTTCGCCTGAAAGTTCGATACCAGCATTGGCCAGCGCAAAGATCGGAATGACGAAGAAACTGGTCCACGGACTGACAACAGAGAGCTGACGGCTACAGACCGACACCGACTCTCGAATTTTCCAGTTGGCGTCGCGCAGCCCCGCAGGGTCGGCACTGTCGCCGGAGAACACATCTTCGAGTGACTCGAATCGGCGAGGACCGACGAGCGGCTTGGCCGGGGTCAACATGCCAAGGGCTACGCCGGCGATCGTCGCATGGACGCCAGAGCGGAACGTGGCGTACCAAACGAACACACCAACCAGCACGTAGACCGGGGTGTACCAAACCTTCGCCCGCTGCATTCCGTACGTGAACGCAAGGCCGACCACGGCCGCAATCAGCCAATTGAAGTGGATCGAACTGGTGTAGAAGATCGCAATCACCAAGATGGCGCCGATGTCGTCAACGATGGCCAAGGTGAGCAGAAAGAGCTTGAGCTTTCGGGGAACACTGTTGCCGAGAAGTGCCAAGACGCCGACAGCAAAGGCAATGTCGGTCGCCATCGGGATGCCCCAGCCATCGATTCCTTCTCCGCCCAGGTTGAGAAGGAAGTAGAGACCGGCGGGGACGATCATTCCGCCGAGCGCACCAATCGCTGGCAACGCAGCAATCTTTGGGTCGCGCAAGTCGCCCACCACGAGTTCAGCTTTGATCTCCAAGCCGACGACAAAGAAGAACAGTGCCATGAGCGCATCGTTCACCCACAGCTCGAGCGACAGGCCATGTCCATTGTGCAGGAACGGCATCCAGGACCCGATGGCAATGTCGACTTCGGTCTCCCAGAGATGGTGGTAACTGTCGCTCCACTGCGAGTTCGCCCAGATCAAGGCGATAGCAGTCGCCAACAGAAGCAGAACACCCGACGCCGCTTCCTGAGCGAGAAAACGCACCATCGGACGGGCAACCGTTTTCGCAAGCCGAGTGTCGCCGCCACTCCATGCTTCACGTCGAACTTGGATGGAGCCTTCGGACACGCGCTGCATGCTACTCGGCCCGCGACCTGACTCGGAACGGGGGCCCAAACGAGGCCAGAAAGTCAGATCTGCGATCTGACTTTGACCTTTTCCCCTCAACCTCGATACTTTTCTTGGTCCACGTGGCTTTTTCAGGGCCCGAGATGAGGAGCATGAAAATGCGCGAAGCCGTTTTTGTTTCGTACGCCCGCACTGGTTTGGCCAAGGCCGGACGAGGCGGATTCAATCAAACGCCAGCCATGACCATGGCGGCGCACGCCATCAGCCACGCTGTCCAAAAGTCAGGCGTTGAGCCCGAAGCCGTCGAAGACGTTGCCCTCGGCAACGGTGCGCACGGCGCCGGAAACCTTGGCCGTCTTGCCGGCCTTCTCGCTGGACTGCCCGTCACCACCGGCGGCAACACCATCCAGCGCCACTGCTCGTCGGGTCTCAACTCGATCGCCGTCGCCGCCAACCACATCAAGATGGACGGCGCCGACGTCGTCGTCGCCGGTGGCGTCGAGTCGATCTCGATCCCGAGCCCCGGCATGGGCGGCGAGATCAACATGGACCCCGAGCTCTCGCTCAAGTACCCAGCCATCTACATGGCGATGATCGAGACCGCCGACATCGTGGCCGACCGCTACAACGTCAGCCGCGAGTATCAGGACGAGTACTCACTTGAGTCACAGGTGCGAATGGCCGCCGCTCAGGAGAACGGCCTGTTCGAGGACGAGATCGTCCCGATGAACACCAAGATGAAGCTCGTTGATCGCGAGACCAAGGAAGAGTCAATCGTCGACTACGTCGTCGATCGCGACGAGTGCAACCGTCCAACGACCACCCTCGAAGGTCTGGCCAAGCTTGCTCCTGTGCGCGGCGAGGGCAACTACATCACCGCAGGTAACGCCAGCCAGCTCTCTGATGGTGCAGCAGCTGTCGTCATGATGTCCGATGAAGAAGCCGCCCGTCGCGACATCACGCCGATGGGTGCCTTCAAGGGTTGGGCCGTCGCTGGTTGTGAGCCCGACGAGATGGGCATCGGCCCGGTATACGCCGTCCCGAAGCTCCTCAAGCGTCACGGACTCACCGTCGAGGACATCGACATCTGGGAGCTCAACGAGGCGTTCGCCAGCCAGTGCCTTTATTCCCGTGACACGCTCGGCATCGATCCCGAGAAGTACAACGTCAACGGTGGCTCCATCGCCATTGGTCACCCCTTCGGCATGACCGGCACTCGTTGCGCCGGACACATCCTCCAAGAGGGCAAGCGTCGCGGCGCCAAGTACGGCGTTGTCACCATGTGCATCGGTGGCGGACAGGGCGCAGCGGGTCTCATCGAAATCTACTGATTCTGACCGCCGCGCTCACCAGCGGTGAGTGTGGCGAACAACGGTTCAGGCTGACCTAGCCCGGCCAACAAATCATGTGATCGGGCTCCTCGGAAAACGGGGAGCCCGATCTCGTTTTCGACCGGGACAGCGATAACCCGTTGTCAGTCGCGATTGACTCGTAGGGCGAGCGTCGTTCCCTCGCTTGAGGAGGTGAATTCCATCTCGCCACGGGTCAACTTCTGCATGAGCGGCACACCAAAGCCCCCCTCGAGCAGCAACCGATCCGGGTGCGTCATGTCGGGAACATCATCAGTCCCCGATAACCCTGGCCCACCGTCGGTGACCGTCAACTCGACAAAGTCGGCGCCCACCTCACAACGCATCATGACCCGCGGAACAGCATCGCTGTCTTGATCGTCAGCCTGTCGCTGGTTGGCTTGAATCGCGTTGGTCGTCGCCTCTGAGGTGACCCAGCGAAGATCGTCGAGCCGATCACCGTCAAGTGACCCACCCGCCGTGGCCGCCGAAGCGATGACCATGCGCACCACCGTGACCAGGTCGACGCTGGACGGAATTTCTATCTCCACGATTCCGCTGAGTGGGAGAGCGGCGTCAGCCGTCATACCCGCACCGATCGACGCCACGCGCTGTACGAGGCAACCGAACCACCCGTTGGGCGGACGAGCCACGGCCAGGGGTGCACCTGGACTGGGTTGATCTGGGCAGCGCGTCGCCGGTAGCCGGGCACCGGAGCGAATGTTGTCGCCAAGGTTCGCCCGGACAGGAGTTCGACCGGGCTTCCGAGCAGTAGTTCGAGAGACCGAGTCGAGGCCAGACCGGCAAGGGTTTCGGTCAAGAAGACGAGTCGCTTCGATGAGAGCTTGAGCGATGCCAACAGCGGCGCATCGAAAACGAATACAACGGGGAGCCCTGGGTTGGCGGCCAACGCTGGATCCTTGTCGCCAAGCGATTCAGCAGTGAGCCAGACGGCGCCGGGAGAACCGGACCCTTCGGGTTCAACTGGTCCGGCCGTGCGGCCAGCATCAGGGTCGGCCTTGAGGAGCGACAGCGGATCAAGTCGGTCCATCGGCGGATCGCTCGGCCAATCTTCGACAGGGCAGGCATGCACGAGGTCACACGATGCACACAGCCCGGGGGCTCGCTTTTCGACCTGCCAGCGGCTGAAACCGTAGGCCTTGGACGATCCCACACCCGTGGTCCACTGCCACCCGAGCCGATTGGCAGCCCGAGACCCGTCGAGCAGATGACGGAAAAAGAGATCCTCGCCGTCTTGCCATGCTCGGCCCTGGCGAATCGTCCAGTGACTGGCCAGCCACATACGAGTTTGGTTGACGAGCCAGCCGTCATCCTCCAGCTCGTCGACCGTGAGTTCGAGACACGCAAGGTCGCGATTCCAGCCGTTCAGTTCGACCGGGGTTTCTCCTTCAGTGGGCGAAATCGCACCGGCCAACTCGTTTCGAACGCCGACGCGTGTCCGTGTGCCGAGTCGGGCGTACCAGTGACGGGCGAACTCCTGCCACATCAGCTCGTCGCGAAATTTGTCGACGTCTCGACCCGGGCCATCGGCCACCGCATCCCACACATCGGACAGATGAAGGAGACCATGTCGGATGTACGGGGACAGCACTGAGGCACCCCGCTTCGGCACAGGAAACACTTCGTTTCGTCGCTGGGCATAGCCCTTCACATCGAAGGAGGCCAACGCCTTGTCCGCAGCCTCTTGGCCACCAACAAAGCTCGCCGATCCTTCGACGTCGTCACACACGAGGTGGCCCAAGTGCTCGGAAACGAACGCTTCCGCGGCGCGGCGGCCGAGTTCAGGCAGAGGCAGTTCAGTCACGAGATCTCCGAAAGGCGAGTGTCTCTATCATCGCCCGATCCGCCCGCTCCGCCGTGGACCTGTGAAGTGATCCTTGGCCTTCACCATCAACGGGCATCAAAGGGCCCCTTCATCAAGCAACACAAGCACCTCCCGGGCGCGGGCGCGAACCTCCGGTAAATCAGAGAGTCTGCGCATACCAGCAAGTTGCTGAGCCATCCGATGGTTGTTGCTGAACACGTGCTCGTTGCGGGCGAGGAAGTCCCAGTACAAGGTGGTGAACGGACACGCCGTTGCTCCCGTTCGCTTCTTGGGATCGAAGGCGCACCCTTTGCAGGAGTCGCTCATTTTGTTGATGTAGGCACCACCGGAGGCGTAGGGCTTTGTCGCCATCTCGCCTCCGTCTGCATGGAGGGCCATGCCGACCACGTTTGGAAGCATGACCCACTCCGCACCATCGACGAAGCTCGCCCACATCCAGTCCGTCATCGCTGCCGGGTCAACCCCGGCGGTCAACGCGAGGTTGCCGAGCACCATCAAACGTTCAATGTGATGGGCGTACCCGTAGTCATGCACATGAGCGACAACATTGGACACGCACGCCATGGACGTCGAGCGCTCACCGGTGAAGGCGGGCGGCACCGCCCGGCTTGCTGCCAGACCGTTGAGGCCCCGGTAGTCGGGCATCGAACGCCAATACATTCCCCAGACGTACTCCCGCCAACCGATCACTTGGCGCACGAATCCTTCGACGGAGTTGATTGGCGCTGTTCCGGCGCGATACGCCTGTTCGGCCGCCCGAACGACTTCGAGCGGGGTGAGCAGCCCCAGATTCAACGAGGACGCCAGGGTTGAGTGGGCCAGCTTCCATTCCGCTCCCAGCATCGCGTCCTCGTGGGCCCCAAACGGTGCGAGACCTGAGGTGACGAACTCATCGAGACGCACAAGCGCCTGTGCTCGTGTGACCGGCCAGGTGCCTGTTGGCTGGGCGCCCCACAACGACAAATCAGCAAAGTCCGCAAGCACTTCGGTGTCGATGTGGTCCAACCCAAAGGAATCAATCGTTGGCCACGCACGGCCGTCCTTAGGTGGTGGCTCACGGTTCTCATGATCGAAGTTCCACTTGCCTTCAATGGGTTGGGGGCGAGCTTTCGCACCGGTCGCTTTCGGCGAAGGCGGCTCCATCAATATGTTCAGGCGAGTGCGCTGCCATCGATAAAAGTCCTCCATCTTGAACGTCGTACGGGACTCCACCCAACTGGCGAACTCGTCGTAGTGGCAGAGAAACTGATCGTTGGCTGTGGTCTGAACGCCCAGTTCGGAAAGCAACTCCCGACCATCCCAGCTCATCGGCTCCATCGCCACGACGTGATCGACATCGAACTGATCGACGTGGGCCAACAACCCCGCAGCGAGCGTTGGTGCTCGCCGGTAGTCAACCTCGAATCCAAGTTCTTCGAGCTCTCGAGCAAAGTGACGCATCGCAGAGACCACGAGGTGCAGACGCTGCCGATGCCAACGTTTCGAACCTTGCTTGGTCGTGCTTTCCACGAGCAGCACGCGACACTCGCCAGGCTGGCGCTGTCCGAGCGGGCCAACCTCTCGGTTGAGTTGATCCCCGAAGATCCAGACCGTTTCGATCACTCGTCGGGCATCACATAACTCGAGGTGGCGTGAGCCAGAAGACGGTCAGGTTCGCCAGGGTGAAACAAGTCGACCGAACCGTAGGCCACACGTCGCCCCAATTTCAGCAGTCGGCCTCGGGCGAGAACGTCTCGCCCGATCGCAGGACGCAAAAACGTGATCTTCAGATCATTCGTCACTGCCATGGGCACGATGCCCGCTCGAGAGAAGATGGCAACGTAGACGGCTGTATCTGCGAGTGCCATCAGAATCGGCCCCGCAACGATCTCCCCACCGGGCCGGATCATTCGATTGTTGAAGATGAAACGAGCCAGCGATTCGTCGACACCAATCGACTCGGGAACGATCCCGAATTCGGTCGTGAAGGGAAGTTCCGCTACGAAGAACGCACGAACCTCTTCAATCCCGACGGCGGGCTGGATCGGCGGTTCGTTTGCCACCGCTCGACAGTACCGCGCCTGTTCAAGAGACCGAGATCCGGGGCCGTCACTGGGTCCGGGTAGATTTGTTTCGTGGCGGAGCTTTCCACGATCGACGATCTCGTCGACCAACTCGACGGCGACGGCCGGCTCGTACACCTGGAAACACTCGCGGAACGCTTTGGGAGTTACGGCACGCTGGCCCGTCCCTTGCCGGAGTCCATCGCCCACTGTCTACCCGACAGTGGCTTGTTCCAGCACCAGGCGCGAGCCATGGATCTCATTCGAGATCGACAGTCCACGGTGATCGCCACCGGGACCGCTTCAGGCAAGTCGCTCTGCTATCAGGTGCCGATTGCCGAAGCAGTTGTCACGGGGATTCGGCCGGGGTGTTCGCTGCTGATCTATCCGACCAAAGCACTGGCCCAAGACCAGCTCCGATCGTTCGGGGACATGAACGTTCCCGGACTCCAAGCAACGACGTATGACGGTGACACCCCCCGGGATCGGCGCACGTGGGCTCGATCGAACGCCAACGTGCTCCTCACCAACCCGGAGATGCTGCACCACGGCATTCTTCCGCACCACGCGAAATGGGCCACGTTCCTGAAGCGTTTGGAGTACATCGTCATCGATGAACTGCATGTGCTTCGTGGCATCTTCGGCACACACGTCGCCCATCTGATGCGTCGCCTGCTCCGGGCGTGCGCTCTCTATGGATCCAGTCCCACGTTTGTGTTCACCTCAGCAACGATCGGCAGCCCAGCAAGGTTGGCATCTGAGCTGTGCGGCTCACCGGTGGTCGCGGTGGATGACGATGCTTCGCCGTGTGGACAACGCCAGATCGCACTCGTGCAACCCGCGTTGATCGACGTCGACCGAGGCATTCGGCAATCGCCGGCAACCGAGACCATTCGCGTCGTGACCGAATTGGTGTTGTCGGGCCGTCGCGTGATCGCGTTCTGCTCGAGTCGAGCCCTCACCGAGCGAGTCGCTGCCGGAGTGGCCAGAGCGTTGCCGCCAGAATTGTCCGACACGGTGCGACCGTACCGGTCCGGGTATTTGGCGGCTGAACGTCGGGAAATCGAGGCAGAACTTGTCGCTGGTTCGGTGCGGGCAGTCGTGACCACCAGCGCGCTCGAACTCGGTGTCGATATCGGCGGTCTGGATGCCACGGTGCTCTGTGGGTTTCCGGGAACGATCGCATCCTTTTGGCAACAAATCGGTCGAGCAGGTCGCTCTGGGCAGGAATCACTTGCTGTTCTCGTGACGGGTGATGATCAGCTCGACCAATGGTTTGCCCATCATCCAAAGGACCTTTTCGAGCGGCCGCCAGAGCCGGCCGTGATCAACGTCGACAACCCAAACATTCTCGATCCTCACCTTGGATGCGCGGCATACGAACACCCGCTGATGCCCGCCGACGCTCACTACTGGGACGATCTCGACGACGGTGTACGCCGCCTTGTTCTGAACGACGAACTTCGAATTCGCCCGGACCGGCGTCGCATCCCTCGTGCTGTCTGGGGCGGACGAGGTATGCCGTTTCAGCGCATTGGTTTGCGTTCCGCTTCTGCCGGTGAAGTCAAGATCGTCGACGAAGCCGGCGACAAGATCGGAACGGTTGAGCTGGGCCGGGCGGGCGCCCTCGTGCACACCGGGGCGATCTATCTCCACCGGGGTCAGCCATGGAAGATCAGCGAGCTCGACCTTCATGCCCGCACGGCGTTCGCCGAGCGCGACGACGGATCGACCTGGACCTCAACATTGTCGGACATCGCCATCGAAGTGGTCTCGACCGGCGCGACCAAACCGGTCGGCCAATCGACACTCAACCTGGGCATGGTCAAGGTCACCACAACCGTCACTGGCTATCAGATCCGAGCAGCGGGCGGTCGGGATCTCATCGAAACCGTGGAGCTCGATCTTCCGCCTCAGGAACTCGTGACGACGGCGATCTGGTACGAGTGGCAGCCAGAGATCTTGAAGATGGCGGGCATTGCTGACTTCAAGGTGCCGGGAGCGCTCCATGCCGCAGAGCACGCTGCCATCGGCATCTTGCCGCTCTTCACAATCTGTGATCGATGGGATGTGGGTGGTGTCTCGATCGCAGCGGCTCCCGAATCCGGGCTGCCCACAATCTTCATTTACGACGGATACCCCGGTGGTGCAGGAATTGCCGATCTCGCATTCGACGCCGCTGATCGACATCTCGATGCAACCGCCGAAGTCCTCGACAACTGTGATTGCCAGACCGGCTGCCCATCCTGTGTCCAGTCACCAAAGTGCGGCAACGGAAACGAACCACTCGACAAGAACGCGGCGCTTGCGCTCATCAGTACAACCCTTGGCTTCGACGCTCCGTTTTGAGTTGCCGCTCGGTCCTCTCGGGCGAACGTACTAGTCGGCCTCGGGGAACCCGCTGAAACCCGGGTAGTCGGTCGAAACACAATCAACGCCGACCGGCTCCCAATTCGCCCCTTCGATTCCGGCACATCGTTGGGAGGAAACGGTTCCTCTTCCGAACTCATCGGCTCGAGAGTCGCCGAGCAACCAAACGGCCTCCCCGTCAAAGAGATGGCGAGTGAAGATCGGGTCACCCTCGACGGTCGGCAGGCTGAGATCCCAGACAACCGGGGTACCCGCCTCCACCTCGGACAGGAAACAATCCGCTCCTTGTTGAAGCACGGCCTGATCATCATCGCTATTTGAAAGGACGGTGCTTGGGCACTGATCATCATTCCCTCCGAAGAAGGGAACACCAGCGAATGGCGTCTCGCCGGTTCCGCCATCCGACTCAACCGGTTGCACCGACTCATCTGGCGACATCGTCGTGTCGCTCCCCGCGTCGATTGTGGATTCCGCACCGCATGCGCCAACGAGCAAGATGGCGGCAAGCGTGGCGGATGGGAAAAAGCGATGGAGCTGTGGAGACATGGCAATTCCGTTCGTTGGGGCGATGACAGTGAGACGACCGCCAACTCGACCTGGTTCCTCGAACCGCCATTTTCTGCGATGTCTGAAATGGTGGGATCTATGGCATTGACGCCACGGCATTCAAAGATCATTCTGGAAACATGACTCCTCCTGCGGCTGGAACCCACGACGTGTGGCTCCTCACCTATCCAGGCGTTCAGCCTTTGGACGTGGTTGGTCCGCATGAGGTCTTCGCCGCCGCCAATCTCTCAGCGGACGCCCGAAAGAGCTGCGGTCGCCGCTATCAGCTGCATCTCGTGGGAGCCGAGTCAGGACCTGTTCGGGGTGAGTCCGGGCTGGCGCTCCATGTTGATCCGCTGCCCGCGCCGGAAATGTTGGGCGGAACCATGCTCGTTCCCGGTGGGTTCACCGTCCGTACCACCCCCAGTCCACATGATGAGCTCATCGCCTGGATGCAGGTGGCCGGAGCATCGGTCGATCGATTGATGACCGTATGCACGGGCGCGTTCTTGGCTGCGTCGGCGGGCCTGCTCTCGAACTCCAACGTCGCCACTCATTGGGCCTACTCCGATGAACTGGCCACTGCCTTTCCGGGACTGCAGGTCGATCGCGATGCCATCTGGATTCGCGACGGTGACGTCTGGAGCTCCGCTGGCGTAACCGCAGGCATGGACCTCGCCCTGGCAATTGTGGAGAACGACCACGGCAGCGAGATCGCTCAAGAGGTTGCTCGATGGTTGGTGGTCTTCTTGCGCCGACCGGGTGGACAATCACAATTCGCGGCTCCCGTTTGGTCACGGGCAGCGGAGACGCCAACCGTTCGCCGAGCCCAGGATCTCATTCATACCGACCCCGCTGCAGATCTATCGGTTGAACACCTGGCGCTGACCGTCGGTATGTCAGCCCGTCATCTCACACGCCGCTTTCAAGCTGAGGTCGGAGAAACACCCGCTCGATACATCGAAACGGTTCGGCTCGAAGCGGCCCGCCAGCAGTTGCAGACGACCGATGCGGGGATGACGGCGGTTGCTCGTCATTGCGGCTTCGGGACCGCAGAGACGTTGCGACGATCGTTCCAGCGACGCTTGGGCGTCTCCCCCGACGACTACCGCAAGCGGTTCAAGAACCCACTACCTGTCGACTCCTAATCCGTCCTCATAGCCCCCCACCTCACCGCGTCCCTTTCCCGATCTCACCGCCTCACAACGATTGAAAGTGCCAGCCATGCAGATAGCCATTCCCCTATTCGACCGACTCACTGCCTTGGACGGAGTCGGCCCCTACGAGGTTCTTCAGCGGCTGCCCGGAGCGACGGTGACCTTCGTTGGCGCCCAACTCGGCGAGGTTCGCACCGAAAACCGGTTCCTCGGGCTCACCGTCGATCAGACGTTTGAAGACGTCACTCAGCCCGACGTCGTTGTCGTCCCCGGTGGCATCGGGACTCGCGCCCACCACAATGGCGGCGCACTCGTTGATTGGGTGCAAGCAGTGCACCCGACCACGAAATTCACGACGTCAGTGTGCACGGGTTCGGAGATTCTCGGCGCCGCCGGGCTTCTCGATGGCCTGTCCGCGACGACTCATTGGTCGGCCTACGACACCCTCGCCGGATTCGGTGCGACCCCAACAGGAACTCGAGTGGTGGAACACCTCGACCAGCGCATCATCACCGCGGCCGGCGTCTCGTCCGGCATCGACATGGCACTTCGACTGTCAGAACTTCTCGTCGATAATCTTGCCGCCAGGGCCATGCAGCTCATGATCGAATACGACCCCATGCCACCGTTCGACGCCGGAAGCCTCGAGAAGGCAGGAGACGAAGTCCTCGGGCGCGTCATCGAGTACGCACAGACCAAGAGCTGAGCCTCGACCCAAAGGCAAAGATTCGGCGGCGGGACAGGACCACTACGCTCCGTCGCATGCTCAGCTTGCGGGAGGTATCAAAACGATACGGATCGATCCTGGCGCTTCAGGACGTGACGCTCGATATCAAGCCCGGCGAGATCGTTGCCCTCGTAGGCGAAAACGGAGCGGGAAAATCGACGCTCGTTCGCTGCATCGCTGGCGACAAGATCCCAGAACACGGCGACATCAGCATCGCCGGCTTGCCGCTCGGCACCACCCCGCGCGGTGTCATCAACCAAGGAGTATCCGTCGTCTGGCAAGACCTTGCGCTCTGCGAGAATCTGGATGTCACATCGAACCTCTTTTTGGGCAGAGAGATCGCGGTCGTCGGTGGCGGGCTGCGGCGAGCGGCGATGCGCTCAGAGGCGGCTCAGCTCTTCGCCTCTCTTGGCGCCATGGTCCCTGACCTCGAGCGACCGATAGAGCGGTTGTCCGGCGGGCAGCGACAGATGGTCGCCATCGCCCGCGCCATGCTCGACGTTCCCCGAGTCTTGATTCTCGACGAGCCGACAGCTGCACTTGGAATCGCGGAACGCCAAACCATTCTCGAAACCATCGAGGGTCTTCGAGCTCAAGGAGTCGCCATCCTTCTTGTGTCACATCAACTCGACGACGTCTTCGAGGTCGCTGATCGAGTTGCTGTGCTTCGCCAGGGGAGACTGGTCGGCAACGTCGCCCGATCCCAGACCCACCCTGACGACATCGTTGCGCTCATTACCGGCGTCGACGTCGAAACGACTGCCGGCCAGCAGCTGAGACGGCTCCACAGCCTGGCGGAACAGCTCACGGATGCAGAGCAATCGTCGGTTCTGCCGCTCACGGTCACGTCGTTGTCCAATGCGTTGAACATCGGTCGGCTCGGGATCTTCCTCGTCGACAAGCGAGATGGCGAGTCGACGTTGCGCCAATCCGCCTCACTCAACCTGCCACTCAAGGTCCAGCACGCTGTGCGGGAGCTCAGCGGCGACGCCAACGGCGGGTTCCTTAGAGATTCGGTGACATCCGGAAGACTGACGATCGTCGAACGCTTGCAAGATCTCGTCGAGGACTCCGTTGCCTCAGCAGCAATGGACTCTGGCCTCGTTGGGGCGTGGGCCTCTCCCATTCAAGGGCGAACCGAGACCCTCGCGCTCATCGTCGGGTTCACCGACGTCCGGGCCCAATTGCATCCGGATCAGGTCCAGCTCCTCGAGCTGTTCTCCACGATGGCAGCAGCTGCCATCGAGCGAAGTCAGCTTGTCGAAGAGCTTCGGGAGAGGAACCAGTCACTAGAGGGACTCCACGACGTCCTGGAGACCCTGGCCGGTCCCGCTCTCCTCGTCGGCGGCATGTCCACGGCACTCGATGCGCTTCGACACGGAGCTGGATGTGCGGCTGCCGCCCTCTACACGACCGACTCCGACGGGACGTTCGTGCCGAAGGCTCAATCGATCGCCCCAGGCCATGAGGCTCGCCACGAAGCAAACATCGATCTGGAGATGGCGAGGATCGCGGGAGGCCATCAGGAGACACCAGCCACGGTTGTGAGCCAGTTTGCGTGGTCCCAGGGTGATGCTGTGCTGATCTGTATCTGGGACGAGGACACAGCGCCCCCGGCCGAGACGCGACCGCTCATCGAAGGGGCCGCAAACTCGTTCAGGCTCGCGCTTGAGCGAGAGCTCGCGGCCGAGGCCCAACAACAAGCTGCGGCAATTCATCGAAGTCGAGAAATCGAACGAGAACTCACGCGCCGATTCGGACACGAGCTCCGAACCCCGCTCACTGCGATTCAGGGTTTCGCATCGACGATGCTGCAGCCAGACGTCGTCTGGCCGGACTCCGAAAAGGAGCGCTTTCTCGAGATCATCGAGGCCGAGGCTGGGCGAATGGGCCGACTCGTCGCACGTCTCTTTGATGACAGTGCGTTGGGGTCAGGAACACTCCGGCTCGACCACAACTATTGCGACCTCGTCGCGGTCATTGAGCAAGCGGTGAGTATTGTCGGCCATCACGATGCGCTGGATCTCGATCTTCCGTCAGATCTCACGATCTGGGCCGACAAGGATCGGGTGGAGCAGATCGTGGTGAACTTGGTCGGCAACGCCGTGCAACACAACCCAGACGGAACTCGAATCGCGATCTCCCTCGCTCGTGACGATGACCCGAACCTTCTTTGCCTGGAAATTGCAGACAACGGCGTCGGACTCCCGGCCCATCTCGTTTCCTATCTCAACGGCCACGCGCGTCGACGTGACGATGAGCATGGGCTCGGGACGCGCCTTGTTCGCGGTTTCGTGGCCGCCCATGGCGGCACCCTCGATGTCACGAGCACGAACAACGGAACAAGGATCGTTGTTCGACTTCCGATCGAGCCCCAACCATGAACGCAACCCGGGTGCTTGTGATCGAGGACGATCCAAACATCGTTGATCTCGTTCGGTCCAATCTCACCGTTCGTGGTTTCGAGGTCGATGTCTCAACCGATGGCGAGGATGCTGCCGATCGGGTCCGAACACTTCAACCAGAGATCTGCCTCCTCGACCTGATGCTGCCACGCCGCGACGGATTCGAGATTCTTCGTGAACTTCGTCAAGAATTTGCGATCGGCCTCATCGTCGTCTCGGCCAGGGCCAACGAGGCAGACAAGGTCCGGGCTCTGAACCTCGGCGCCGACGACTACCTCACCAAACCCTTTGGTATTGAGGAGCTTCTCGCCCGAATGACCGCAACGCTGCGACGGACTCGGGTGCATGACGAGGAGATCGACATCCAACAGATCGACGTCGGAAATATCCATATCGACCTCGAATCACAATCAGTGCACCGATCGGGAGAACGAGTCCAACTCACGCCAACCGAGTTCTCCCTGCTGCGCTACTTGGCACTGAACAAGGGTGTCCTCCTGAGCTATGACGCTCTGCTGCGAGAGGTATGGGGGCGAGGCTATGAGAACTCACGAGAGTACGTTCGGGTCTACGTCGGCCGTCTGCGAGCAAAGCTCGAAGACTCGGACGGACCGTCACTCATCGTCACCGAGCCGCGAGCCGGTTACCGGCTCGTCGATCCAGAATCCACGTAGTCCGTTTACGTCTTGTTACGCGAGAAGACCTGAAAATTGGGGCCTCGTTTCTCAAGCGTTTCTTACTTTTGAAGCGTGACGGACAACGTGTCCGTGGTCACACGATTGGGGAGACCAATGAACAAGATTATGCGCCTCATTGCGCTGCTGATGGCTTTCGGGCTCATCGCTGCTGCATGCGGGGATTCAAGCGACGACACGTCCTCTGACGCTGACACCTCGAGTGAATCAGAGACCGACGAAGAAATGGACGAAGAGACAGAGTCCGACACCGACGAAGAAATGGTCGACGAGACCGATGCCGACACCGACGGTGAAGCCGCATCGGCAGGTTCGGGCAAGATCGCCGTCCTGCTTCCGGACTCAGCATCGTCCGCTCGCTGGGAGAACGACGACCGTCGCTTCTTCGAAGAAGCATTTGCCGCTGCCGGGCTCACCGGTGATGACTACACCATCCTCAATGCCGAAGGCGATGCTGCCACCCAGCAGACCCAAGCCGAGCAGGCCATTACCGACGGCGCAACCGTCCTCGTCATGGTCAACCTCGACTCAGGATCGGGCGCTGCCATCATCGAGAACGCACACTCCCAAGGCGTCAAGGTGATCGACTATGACCGCCTGACCGTTGAAGGCGACGGCGCTGACTACTACGTGAGCTTCGACAACGTCGCTGTTGGCCGCCTCATGGGCGAGTCGATGCTCGACGCATTGGCTGACTTCGATGGCGTTCCCAACGTCGTGCTCCTGAATGGTGGCCCGACCGACAACAACGCCACGCTGTTCCGTGACGGCTACTACGGCGCAGTCGAAGCCAAGTTCGACAGTGGCGAGTGGAACCTCGTTGACGAGCAAGCAGTTCCTGACTGGGACAACGTTCAGGCTCAGACGATCTTCGAGCAGATCCTCACCGCGAACAGCAACGAGATCGACGCAGTCATCGTTGCGAACGACGGCATGGCAGGCGGCGTCATTTCCGCCCTCCAGGCCCAGGGTCTTGAAGGCATTCCGGTTACCGGTCAGGACGCCACCGTCGGTGGAATCCAGAACATCCTTCTCGGCAACCAGCACATGACCGTCTATAAGGCAGTCAAGGCTGAGGCGTTCGCCGCCGCTGAGTTGGCCATTGCACTCTGGAACGGTGAAGAGCCGACCAACGCAACTGGTGCAGTGAACAATGGAACCAACGACATCGCATCGCTTCTCCTCGTTCCCGTCGAGACCAATGCGAGCAACATCGAAGACACCGTCATTGCTGACGGTTTCCGCTCAACGGAAGAGATCTGTGTTGGCGAAGTCGCCGACTCAGAATTCTGCGGCTAACTCGCACGTCCTAGCACTCGTGGCCCGGATCGATTCTCTCCGGTTCCGGGCCGCGAGTTGCTGACTTTCTCCTACAGATCTCTGCCAGCACAAGCGAAAGTGTCTCAAGATGGAAAGCACCCCGCTCCTCGAAACCCGAGGCATATCGAAGCGGTTCGGTTCAGTTCAAGCACTGTTCGAAGTGGATCTCAAACTCCATGCTGGCGAAGTCGTCGGCTTGGTCGGGGACAACGGCGCAGGCAAATCGACGCTCGTGAAGTCGATCGCCGGGAACCACACCGTCGACGAAGGAACGGTCCTCTTCGAGGGAAAGCCCGTCACCATCTCGGGGCCAAAGGCAGCATCCGATCTTGGCATCGAGGTCGTGTACCAAGACCTTGCGCTCTGTGACAATCTCACCGTCACCCAGAACATGTTTCTCGGACGGGAAGAGACAAATCGCTTCGGTCTGCTGTCCGAAGCGACCATGCAACGGCAGGCAGCAGAGACCATGAAGAGCCTCGCCGTCACCACGCTCTCCTCCGTCAGCCAGAACGTGGCCCGTTTGTCCGGGGGACAACGTCAATCCGTCGCTGTCGCCAAAGCGGTCATGTGGAACTCCAAGGCAGTGATCTTGGACGAACCCACCGCGGCGCTCGGCGTCGCCCAAACCCGGCAGGTCCTCGACCTCGTAAAGCGGTTGGCCGAACGCGGGCTCGGCGTCATTGTTATCTCGCACAACCTTCACGACCTCTTCGAGATCGTCGACACCTTCCTCGTGCTGCGATTGGGACAGAGCATCGGTTCCTACACAAAGACCGAGACCAGCCAGCAAGAAATCGTTGAAGCCATTACCGCCGGTCAACTGAGCCACGTGCCCGGCCAAGACTCCGATGAAATCAGGAACGAATCATGACTTCTACGACTCGGTCATCCACACCCGAACCCGCCCGCCAAACCTTGGGCGAAGGCCTCAACACCTGGATCGCAAATGTCCGCGCAGGTGACATCGGATCGCTTCCCGTCATCCTCGGGCTCATTGCGATCACGATCATCTTTCAGGTGCAGAACGATCGCTTCCTTTCTGCGCAGAATCTCACCAATGCCATCGTCCAAATGGCGCCCATCGCGTTCATCTCGACGGGCGTCGTGTTCGTCTTGCTCATCGGCGAAATCGACCTGTCGGTGGGAGCCATGTCCGGCGTCGGCGGCGTCATCATCGCCCGCCTCTTGGTACCCGACGGCAACGAGATCAACTGGGTGCTTGCACTCGGCGTCGCCGCGATCGTTGCGGTTCTCGTCGGCGGAGTCCACGGCTGGTTCGTGACCAAACTCGGAGTGCCATCGCTCATCGTGACACTGGCCACCTTCTTCATGGGAACCGGTGTCGTGCTGGCGCTCGCAGGGCAACAAGGTCTGATCCGAGTTCAAGACCCGACCGTCATCGGCATTGCCAATACCTTCCTGTCCGACACCATCGGCTGGCTCGTCGCAGTCTCCGCTGTGGCCATCTATGCCATCTCACTGTTCGTGACCGACAGGGCCAATCTGGCCCAAGGCCTTACGGCTGGCTCCTGGGCGGCCTTCGGTGGCAAGGTGACCATGGCAGCGATCGTTGCATTCGGAACCGTCGCCATCACCAACGCTGACCGCGGTCTACCGCTCGTCGGACTCATCCTTGGCGTGACCGTTGTGGTGTGGTTGACCATCGCTGAACGAACCAAGTTCGGGAGACACATTTATGCCGTTGGCGGAAACGCCGAAGGAGCCCGGCGCGCCGGTATCAACGTCGACCGAATCAAGATCTCCTGTTTCATGATCGCATCCTTCATGGCCGCCTTTGGCGGACTCGTGCTGGCCTCTCGTCTGCGCTCCGTTGACAACTCGGCCGGCGGCGGCAACCTCCTGTTGAACTCGATTGCGGCAGCCGTCATCGGCGGAACCAGCCTCTTCGGCGGCCGAGGCAAGATCACGAACGCGGTACAGGGCGCTCTCGTCATCGCTGCGGTCGAGAGCGGAATGGGTCTGCTCGGTTGGCCATCGGATCGCAAGTTCATCGTCACCGGCTTCATCCTGTTGCTCGCTGTTTCCGTCGACACGGTCACCCGGCGAGCGCGACAGACCTCTGGGCGAGCCTGAGTCGTGCGTCGGTCACCTCATCGCACCGCCCTAGGGATCTTGACGATGTTGCTGGTCATCGGTGCATCGTGTTCCTCATCCAACGAACCAGAATCGGCAGACTCCGTCGACGAGAGTTTTCGATTCGTCGACGTCGCTAGCGATGTTGGACTCGATGCCAGCCACAGCGCTTTTCGCTGGGCGCCCTCGATGGACCCCGTTGCCATGATGGGGGGCGGTGCCTGCTGGATCGATATCGATCAAGATGGCTGGCTCGACCTCTTCCTCACCGACACCTGGTCCGACGGAGAATGGGGTCAATGGGACAGCGAAGGTGAGCTCCCGACCTCTCGGCTGTATCGAAACGAATCGGGGTCTTTCACCGAGGTCACCACCGATTGGAATGCGGGACTCCAGGCTCGAGCACTCGGGTGTGTCGCAGCAGACATGAATGCCGATGGCCTCACGGACATCTTCGTCACGACAAGCCGCGAGAATGTGTTGCTGTGGAATGTCGATGGCGAACGGTTCGAGGACGGTAGCGAGCAGGCTGGCGTTGACGGATACGGCTGGCACGCTGGCGCTGCAGTCGGTGATCTCGATGGCGACGGTCTCATGGATCTCGTCGTCACGGGCTACGCCGACCCGAATAGGCCGAGGCCAGAAGCGTCAACCGGGTTCCCGAACACGATCGAGCCCATTGAGGATCTGGTGTACCGAAACGTCGGCGTCGATCAAGACGGGCGCTCGCAATTCGAAGAAGTCGCTCAGGCCGCAGGTCTCGAATCTGACGGTGCAGAGTACGGATTGGGTGTACTGATCTTCGATGCAGACGAAGACGGCGATCTGGACATCCACATCGCCAACGACACCCAGCCGAACCGGCTCTATCTCAACGAGAGCGTCACGTCGTCGATTCGCTTTCGCGAGGTTGGAGAAGCCGCGGGAGCAGACGACCCCAACAGCGGGATGGGGATCGCCGCGGTCGATCTCGACGCTGATGGACTGCTGGATCTGTTCGTGACCAATCTGGCGGGCCAGGGCCACGCTGACCTCCGCTCGGCTCCGGCTCCGGGCTTCGGCTATTCCCCAAACAGCTCAGGCGCAGCCCGCCGAGGCCTCGATGCAACCGGTTGGGGTGTTGCCCACGGCGACTTCGATCTCGATGGCGACTCAGACCTGCTCGTCGCAAGCGGCAAGATTCCCATCACGTCGCTTGTCGAGTCCGCAGAGAGTCTCGCCTACTTCACGAACTTCTCTGACGAGCGTCTCGTCGATCGAAGCGAGGCTGTTGGCCTCGGCGAAGTCTCACCGAGAAACGGTCGTTCGATCGCGGTGGCCGATTACGACAACGACGGCGACCTCGATGCGCTCGTGACCGCCATCGGAGAGCCCGTCGTACTTCTCGAGAGTCGCGGGTCATCGAACAATTGGTTGTCGATTGACCCGGGTTCACCAATGCCCGGACTTCATGCCATCGTGACGCTCGCAGACGGAACGCAGATTCGCCGAACGACGACGACCGGATCGAGTTGGCTTTCCAGCGAGGATCATCGTCTGAATTTTGGGTTCGGGTCGAACACCGTTGCCTCCTCGGTTCTGGTGACAGACCGCGAGGGCACAGTTCTCGGCGAGTGGAGCGACGTCTCATCAGGGCAAACGCTCCGGTTACCCTGACCTGCTCGTCAGACACCATTGGTCCAGCCGAGGCTCAGAGCATGAGCGGCCAGGTGTCAGACAGGCGATAACCCTGCGGCCACGGATCAGTGGGGTCGATCATGTGTTGATGCGTCCCCGTGATCCATGCCTGTCCAGAGATCTCCGGCACGATGGCGGCTTGGGCCCCTATCGAGGTTTCTGCCGCGATCCGACCGGTGAACGTTGAGTCGATAATCGAGTGCATCACCAATTCGTCATTCACGGTCATCGCTTCGCGTGCACTGAGCACGGCCATGCGGGCCGAGACACCCGTCCCCGTCGGAGAACGATCCAGTTTCCCAGGGTCGATGACCGACGTGCTCGTCATATGACGAACTCCGCCTTCGGAGCGAAGCGGGCCAGCGATCTGACAGAACGAGATGTGGTCCCAAACCATCTCTGGGTCGGGATGATGGAAGCCGAGTTGTTCGTTGGCCGCCTTGGTGATCGCGACGCCAGCACGAGCGAGGTCAGCAGCGTTCTCGGGAACAAGCTCGATCCCGAGATCGACAGCGTCCACCAAGACGAAGCTGTCTCCGCCGAATGCCGTGTCGACGCGTACGGTTCCAACTCCTTCGACGTCGAGCTGTGCGTCGAGTTGGGCGGCGAATGACGGCAGATTCGTAACGGTGACCTGCGTCACCTTCCCGTTGGCACACGCGGCTCGAACTCTCACCAACCCACCGGGGGCCTCGAGCACAAGATCGGTTACTGGTTCGCTCATCTCGATGATTCCGGTCTCGAGCAACACCGTGGCAACGCACATTGAATTCGAACCAGACATCGGTGGCGTGTGTTCTGGCTCCATGATGATGAAACCCATCTGAGCGTCCGGGTGTTTGGCAGGAACGAGTAGGTTCACGTGCCGAAAGACACCGCCTCGTGGCTCGTTCAACATGAAGTTGCGCAGGCGGCCGTCCGTTGAAACCCACCGGGACTGGTCCCAAACCGAGTCGCCGGGCGGTGGCGCGACTCCACCAACGATCACGTCACCAACCTCGCCCTCGGCATGACAACTGACTACGTGAACGACCGACGAGGAGCGCATGCTGGCGACGGTAGTGGTGTTCTCACTCCACCCGCATCGTCACTTCAGCGGAGAGCGGAATATCGCCAATCAACGCTCCAACGATCGGCACATCTGTGGGGGCCGAGTATCGAACCCGAACCGTGGCTCGATCACCTTCGCTCGTCCCGCCGAACAACGTGATCTGGAGCCTGCCACGGTCGAGGGCGGCGCCGCCATGCACCCCGGCTCGGGCTGCATCGCCCGTCGGGTCGACCGCCGCAGCCCGGGCACCCTCGCGGGCTGCATGGTGCACCAGCAGCACATCTTTCGCTACAAGTCCCGCTTGGATGACCACCAGGGCGAACAGCACGACAAGAGGGAGAGTCAGGGCCAGCTCGACGGTGGCTTGCCCAGACTCACCCCGATCTCTCCCCCGTCGCATCAGCCCACCTTCCCGATAACTGAGTCGAGTACAGCGTTCAGGAGCCTGCTGATCTTGCCGGTCCCTGCGGCCCACGCCAGCACGAGGCCTGCGATCGTGGCGGCACCGACGATCACGAGCGCGTACTCGGCGGTGGCTTGACCTAACTGGCGATTGTGGGCCCCAAGGGAGCGATTGTGTGTGTAGAGCGTGTGAAGCATCAACATGGTGACTGGCCTTCCGTGGCGTCGTCGTTGCTCAAGGGGGAAGACAGCCGGGGCTGCAAGCGGCAGCGTGTGCTGCGACCAATCGGGGCGCTCAGAAACTGAGGCGTCCGATAGAGACCATGACGAGTGGAATGACGGTGCCGATGACCACGGCAGGGAGGAAGCAACCGACGAGTGGGCCAAGAAGCAGGACGGGAAGGCGACGGGCTCGCGCCTCTGCGTGTTGCTGACGAGCCACTCGACCTTCGTCAGCAAGACGCTCGAGCAGCGTTGCAACGGGAGCACCGTCGCGTTCGGTCGCAACGAGCACTCGAATCGGCGCACGGTAGGCATCGCCGAGTTCAACAACGACAGCATCGAGCGATCGGGTGAGTGACGCACCCGCCCGTCGCTGGTTGAGTCCAACATCGACGCCACCACGGATCGCAACAGGACCCTGCCGCGCCAAGGTCTCGAGCGCACGTGCCGCAGTGCCACCTGCACCAAACACCACGGCGAGAAGATCGATCACCTCGGGCAACGCCGCCCCAATTGCTGCTCGATGGTTGGCTGCAGCAACGCGTCCTCGCCACCAATGACCCCCAAGAGCAACACCACCGATCGCGATTGCGAGTATCCAGCTCACCGCGAGGGCAATAGCCAAGACGGTCACAACACCGAGCCAGGCCGGGGATGCGAGTCGGGTGCAACCCTTCATGTCGCCCGAATCCGACGGGCGCCGGTCTGCCCCACGAGAACGTGACGGCCACAAGACGACTCGGACAACAACGGCCGCCATCACACCAGCGCCAAGAGCGATCATGGACTGTCTCCCCCAATCAGCTGTTCCATCCACAACCATCCGCCAGCCGTCAGTGCAGCGCTCACCGCCACACACACAAGGCCGACTGGGTCGCGGAGATAGAACGGAGCGACATCGGGTTCGATGATGGCGACAAGGCCGCCGAACACAAGCGGGAGCGAGGCCATAACCGCTCCCGAAGCCATCGCTTGGCTCGCCTGGGCCCTCGCTTCTTCGGAGGCAATGAGACGGCCTCGAAGGGTTTCGCTGAGCCGCTCGAGCGCTGGTCCTGCCGGCCCACCGTTCGCGATCAATGTTCCAATCGTTGCCGAAACCAGTTGGATCGTTGTGTCCTGCCTTGATTCTGCGACCTTGGCCAGGGCAACCTCAAACCGCTCACCGCTCGCGACCAGTCGAGGAAGCTCCGCCATTGTCGACCAGAGTCGCTCGACGCCGGGATCACCGAGCGCGTCGTTGAAGGCCGGGATCAAGGGGCTGCCCGAGCGAACGTGGAGCGCAGTCGCATCGACGACTGCGACGACTTCACGTTGCAGCTGCAAGCTCCCTCGACGTCGTGTCCGCCGCCTGGCGAATCGCCGGCTCCACCAGACGATCGCTGGCCCCACGATCAGGATGGTCGGGCTGGAAACGACGATGCCGACACACCCGACACCGCAACCAACGAAGAACCATCCTGATGCCCTGGCTCCGCCGCGATGGGAACGAGGCATGTGGCGGGAGCCAGATCGGATTGGCGGCCGCCTCAGCGTGGGCACACCTATCCCTGCGATCACCGCAATCCCCGCGCCCATCGCAAGCAGAAGTGAGATCACGCCTGGCTCCATTCGTCATGCAGAACGCCGAGTTCATCAACCGAGGCGATCGAGGTCACGACCCGGCGACCCGTCGAACGACGAGCCACGTGCACCACAGCATCAATGGCTTGGAATATCTGATGGCGGATCGCGATCAGAGGAACGTCGATGCCGCCGAGAAGGGCGAGCATTTCCAATCGTCGAAGCCCAGCCTCTGGATCATTGGCGTGGCACGTCGCCATCGACCCTTCGTGACCGGTGTTCAGGGCCATCAAGAGATCCAAACTCTCTCCACCACGGACCTCTCCGACGACGAGTCGATCCGGCCTCATTCGCAATGCCGTCCTCACCAGGTCCCGCATATCGACCGCGCCAACTCCTTCTGCATTGGCCCTGCGGGCTTCGAGCCGAACAACATGATCTCCTGGCAGTTGCAGCTCCGCGGTGTCCTCGATCACGACAATTCGTTCGGCAGGAGGAATGACGCAACCCAACGCATTCAACAGGGTTGTCTTTCCTGATCCGGTTCCCCCGACGACGAGCACGGTCGATCGGGAACGGACAAGATCGGCCAGCACCGAGGTGCACTCGCTCGGCCCGAAGGCGCTCATCAACACCGGCTCTGGGCGGAACCGACGAATTGTCAGGACCGGCCCGTGCAGAGCAACAGGTGCCACCACGACATTCACGCGACTGCCGTCCGGCAGGCGCGCATCGACAATCGGACTGGTTCGGTCGACGCGCAATCCGAGCGGGTCAAGCACTCTCTCCACGAGCACATCGATCTCTTGCCGTTCGAGCCGGATGTGTGTCGATTCGAGCTCGCCGCCCCGATCCACCCAGACCGATCCCGGCCCATTGATCATGATCTCGGTCACGGCCGCATCGCTGAACAACTCAGCGATGCCCCCCAATCCCCGAGCTCGTTCGAGCGCCCGATCTACGGCATGGACGATCTCGGCCCCGCCCATCAATGGTTCGGTAGATCGAACCCGGTCGATGAGGTCGACCCTGGCAACATCCGGCTCCGCCGCGAGCCAGCCGATCAGCTGACTCGCGAGGCGGCCTCTCGTCTCGTCGAGCGCATCATCGCGGCCCGAACCGATCACAGGAGTGTCCGCAAACTCAGCAACGAACGGGGCATTCGAGCGGCCAGCAGCCCGGCATCGACGGATCGGGCGACCGCTGGATCCCAACGCAACTCTGTTGCAGCCTTCACACCACAGGCGGCCGCCACATCGGAGGCCCGCAGGGCCCTGCCAGGTTCTGAGATGATCACCACTTCGTCTGGCGGCACCAGCGCGTCAGCGGCCCGGAGCGCGAGGTAGCAGGCTCGTGTGACGAGGACCGTGTGGTGGGATGCGCCGACAATTGCCGCAGCGGTCTGTCCTAGCGTCCCAACGTCAACCAACACCTGTCGTCCCTCCAGTCTCAGCAGGCGGGCAAGCAGTTCAAGCCGTTCGGAATCCATCGCGGTCGGCTCACCACCCAAGGGCAGCAACGAAAGTCGATCGTGGACCGCAACCTCGAGCCGACTCAGCGAGTCGGGCAGTGCCGCGTCGGCACCGAACCAGTCAGCAAGTCCTGGCCCGTGGACCGTGAGTCCAAGAACTGATGCAAGATCGCCGTGGAGATCGACCAGCAACGTCGATTGCGTTCGGCTGGAGAGGCAAGCCGTCGCAGCAGCAACGACTGAGCAGCCAACACCGCCTTTGGCGGCATAGAAGGAAAGCACCGGGGCCTCCGTCATCGAGATGAGCTGGAGGGGGAAGAAACGAACCCGGGGAAGGTCAGCGTCAGGAGGACGCTGGCCTCAGACTAGAGCGACGTCGGTGAATTCCAACGACTGGCGTCAGCTCATGAACCCAAGATCTCGGGTCACGAAGTTTGCGAGATCGGGGAAGGCGGCATCGAGCTGTGTCTCATCGAGCCCCATCCATCGAGCCAACGTTGCCCCGTACTGACCGACTGAGGTGGTGGGAATGAGGCGACCGCCGAAGTCGCTCTCGTCCTCGGAAGCGTCGTCTGGATTGTTCGTCGTCGCCAGACTCGGGAACGTTCCATAGCGACCGGAGGACACCGCGCCGCCCCACACGAATGCGTGTCCTCCCCAGCCATGATCCGTCCCGTCACCGTTGCTCGTCAACGTGCGACCAAAGTCCGAGGTTGTGAAGGTGGTGACCGAATCGCTCACTCCCATTGCGTCGAGGCTTGCCTGGAAGGCAGCAATTCCTTCATCAAGTTCACGAAGAAGCACCGGGAAGCGTTCAGCCTGACCCCCATGAGTGTCCCACCCGCCCATACCAACGAAAAATACTTGGCGAGGCATGCCGAGCGCATCACGATTGGCGATCAACTGCGCCACAGTTCGAAGGCGTCCACCAAGGTCACCCGCGTTGACCGACTCCATCCCGACATCGGTCTCGTCGGTCACAGTCTGCAGCGCTTCGGTCGCGATGATCGACGTTTGCACCGTCTCTGCCGCAGTCGCCGTGAATGGGTTTGGTGACGCTGCCGCCGAGGCCAGACCCGAGCGCATCGCTTGCTCGAGTCCCTCGAAGGAAGGAATCCAGGCGCGGCGAGTGCTGTCATACCCCAGAAGTCGCTCAATGCCGACCGTCGCAGAAAGCCTCGAGTACCCGACGTCAACCGAGGAAAGCCACGGTACCGATCCGCTGATCGAGAAGGCTGAAGGCAGATCGGCGCCGCGGCCAATCGCGCTCGCGATCGCTCCACCCCAACCTGCGTTGCTGGCCACAATCGGTTGAGCCGTTTGCCAGAGCTTCTGTTGCGCGTTGTGGGCGTAGAGCAACTGAGGCAGTGACGCCCGATCGGCGAGATCTGATCGGGTCGTCGGTCGATTCAACGGCCCCACATTGCTGACCACGGCGAGCCTGTCAGATTCTGCGATCGAAGCCAGTGCTGCGAGACCTGGATGCAGCCCGAACGCACCGTCGTGCACCCCGAGAAGCGAAGAAGCGGGGACCGCGAAACTTCCTCGAGTCGCGCTGTAGGTGGCGTGAGACTGACCGGCTTCAGCGTGGTCCCGAGGTACGTACATGTTGGCCGAATCGGCACCGCCATAGAGGAAGATGCATACCAAACTCTTGGCCTCATCTGCTTGTGCAGAGGCGGCGTTGTGGTTGCTTCGGGAACCAACGCTCAGCGGAACCGTACTGAGCGAGATCCCTACTCCGGCGGCGCCGAGACCCTTGAGAACGGTTCGGCGAGAAGCATCACTTCTCATGACTGCACCATGTGGAACGGTGACCCGACGATGGCGTAGATGGCGTCGAGTGTCCTGGCCATCAAACCCTCGGAGTCCGACGGATGGTGCAAGAGATGAGTGATCAACTCGTCTGCTGCGTCGGTGGGGAATCTCCCTGCCAACAACAGCTCGTTGAGATGTTCGACGAGCACGGCAGGATCCCCCGCCATCGCCAGCTCATCATTGATCTGGATTCGGGTGATGTTCGGTCGGTCCTCGGTGAAGTTGTGATGGTTGTACACCTGTTCGAACAAGGTGTTGTTGGTCGATGCCACGTTGATCTCCGAGAGGATCGACAACTCCGGTGCAACGAGATCGCTCCCGGGTGCGAGCGGATTGTCCGGCAAGTAGAAGTTGAAGACCGACTCCGATCGCATCACCGCCTGGCCGAAGACCTGCTCGAGTTGGTCAACGGGGCGCGAATACGGTCGGTAGCCGTTGGTGGCCTCTGGTCCCGGCTGGGCGTCAAGGGCACGCCACAATTGCGTCAAACGGAGCGAAGGTTCGGTGAACTTGCCGAACCGCTGTGGCAGGTCGATGTGTCCAACACGTGCCTCGGCGTCGAGGAGAATCGCCTTGGTGACGGCTTCGAGATTGCCTCTGGTTCCCTGTCCATCGTCGTTGAACGTCGCTGCCACTCGGCCGACATATTCCGGCGTCGGGTTGCTCGTGACCAGTCGCTGGATCAGTCCTCGAGCGATGAAGGGGCCGACGTTTGGGTGATGAAAAATGTTGTCCAAGGCCGCGGACATGTCGGCCGTCGTGCTCGCGTTGACCGTTGTCTGGACGCCATCGAGCAGCGTCTTCGACGATGGCTCGTGATACTCCTCCCACGGAGTCATCGGCACTCGTTTGTCATAGGGCGTCATGTCTGTCGACACCCATCGATCGGCATCACCGAAATTCCATCCGGTCCAAACTTTGGCAAACTCCTCAACTGTGCGCTGGTCATAGGCAGGGACGGGCATGCCGTCATCCAGCACGACTCGACCGTCCGGAGTCAGCTCGTGCAAACCGACGGTGAACAGCTGCATCAGTTCTCGTGCGAAGTTTTCATCCGGACGAATGTTGCGGGTGGGATCAGACCGCTCGTTTCTGACCATGCTCAGGTAGACACCCATCACCGGGTGGATGGTGACCTGCTCAAGAAGCGTGCGGAAATTGCCGGTCGATCCGACGGCCAACATGTCATAGAAGTTGCACATCGAGAACTGGGCGTTGGACAAGGTGTAGTCCCGGTCCGACACCACGAAGATCTGGCTCCAGGCGAATGCCAATCTCTGACGAAGCTGGTCCTCGCCTTCCATGGCGTTGGTCCACCAGATGTAGTGCCGGGTCGTGCTGAGACTGCCGTTGCCGTCTTCCACCACGAATGGTTCGGTCAGCGACGGCTCGAGCGCCAGCTGCCCATCGATCCAGGCCTCGTACGTGGGGGCCTCCAGCAGCGCAGAGATCGTTGCCTTCGATGCTCCGAACGACGTCTGATTGAGAAACCGGACGCAGTCCGTCCGAGAGGATGGACCGCGCGGGCCCACAACCGCAATCGCTGGAGCGCTCTCGACTGATCCATCAGACGTCCGACTTTCCGCAGCTCCATCAACCGCGCCGGTCGTCGAGTCAGCCAAGGCGATCGGACTCGTTGCGTCACGGCACCCCGTGAGCGCACCGCCGGAAGCTGCCACGGCAAAGAGCGATCGGCGGGAACGGATAGGGCGAGGCTGGTCGGCTTCGGTGGCGGTGTTGATTCGCACATGAGTTACACGCATCACTCGCCTGCCCGGGGGGACAACGACGAAATAGACCGCAGCGTGCAATCGAACCAAGATGGCGAACGCTGCACCCGACTCCAGCCGCAGCCAGGGAGATCTCGATGTATGACGTTGCAGGAAAGACCGCCGTTGTCACTGGTGCGGCCAACGGCATTGGACTCGGCATGTGCCGATCGTTTGCCGAAGCTGGCATGAACGTCGTGATGGCCGACATCGAACAGGCTCGGCTCGACACAGCAGTAGCCGAACTCGTCGGCAAGGGGCACCAGGCAATTGGCGTGGTGACCGATGTGTCCGAGGAGTCCCAGATTCAGCGCCTGGCCGATGCCGCGCTCGACTCCTATGGCGGGGTCCATGTGGTGTCGAACAACGCCGGGATCGGCATCGGCGGTGAGGTCGACGAGATGTCGCTCGACGACTGGAAGTGGACAATGGATGTCGATCTTTGGAGCGTGATCTACGGCGTTCGAACGTTCCTCCCGATTCTGAAACAACAAGGCGAGGGACACATCACGGCGACCTCATCGATGGCCGGGCTGCTCAGTGGCCCAGTGCTCGGCGCCTATCACGTTGCCAAACACGGAGTCGTCGCACTCATGGACACCGTTCGAATCGAGTTGGCGATTGCCAAGTCAGACGTCAGGGCCAGCGTGCTCTGCCCGGGTCCCATCGACACCGACATCACCAAGAGCGAACGCAACCGTCCGACGAGCCTGACCGAACACGAAACAAGCGATCTAGAAGAGCGGTTCTGGACGAACCTCTCGAACTCACTGGCTGCGGGCATGGACCCCGACGACGTCGGCCATCTGGTGCTCGACGCTGTCATGAACGAACGCTTCTGGATCCTGACCCACCCCAAAGAGTTCATTCCGTTGATCGAGCGTCGGCTCGACCACATCAAAGCGGATCACGCTCACCGCTCGTGACCGGACCGAACTCAGCTCCCGCGATGCTCAATCGACTTCGTTGAACGGTGCTGCGTATCGAAAGAGCCCAGTCATCGTCTCGTTCCAGCCGCTGAGGGGCAGCGCCTGGAAATACACGCCCCACGCCGGGTCCGGCGGCTCAATTCCAAGCTCGCTCGACGCAACGAAACCGAACCGGCAGTAGTAGTCGGGCGATCCGAGCAAGGCGATCAGGGGATGTCCCAGCGCATCCGCAGCACCGATCATGGCGTGCATCATTGCGGAACCGATTCCGTCTCGCTGCAGCTCAGGGACGACGGCAATCGGTCCCAGACCAACACACTCGACCTCATCGACGTAGCCCCGTGTGCACACGTTGTGTCCGACGAGTGTGTCGGCGGCCGCCGCGACCAACGACAGTTCAGGAATCCATCCGTCACAGGCGCGGAGCCCGTCAAGCAGCCGGGCTTCCACTGGTTCCCCGTTTCCTTGGTCGAATGCTGCGGACTGAATCGACCGAACCCTCTCCATGTCTTCAGCGCGTTCACGTCTCACGATCACCATCGCGAACGACACTAGTGACCAGCCGACGTGTAGCGCTCTGACTTCGCAGCTGCGGGTCCTGCGTTGGTGGGATGACCAGGCTTGAGTCGAGGGATACCAGCGCCTACCCGCCGACTGCCCCCAACGGGTATCGTGATTGACGGAGGTGTCCGAGTACCTGGTGGGCTCCCCCGCCTTCAAAGCGGGTGACAGGGGCGATCCCTCTGTGGCGGGTTCGATTCCCGTCCACCTCCGCCAAAAG
>CALHCB010000007.1 GCA_937930695.1 uncultured Acidimicrobiales bacterium
GCACGTTCAGCAGGTCGGTGACCATCTGGGACTCGGCACGAGCCATGACCTCCATCTCCGGACCCGGCTTCGAGTCAGGAAGAAGATCGACGAGCTCATTGCTGTCGTCGTCGCCGATTGTGCGGTCGAGCGAGGTGGGCGTGGTCAGGCGGTGGAGTCGTGCGTGCTCATCATCGAGCTCGTCGCCGTCACCGGAAACCTGGCGGAGGGCAGCTCGGAGGCTCGCAGACCGGTCTCCGGGGAGACGGACGAGGCTGGCCTTCTGATCAAGGGCCCGGCCAATGGCCTGGCGAATCCAGAAGGTTGCGTAGGTGCTGAACTTGAAGCCTTTGCGCCAGTCGAACTTATCGACGGCGTGCTCAAGCCCAAGGTTGCCTTCCTGGATCAGATCCAGGAGCTCCATGGAAGGAGGCAGGGGATAGCGGCGGGCGACGCTGACGACAAGGCGAAGGTTGGCGCGGATGAAGCGATCCTTGGCTCGAGCAGCGGCGCGTGCGGAACGGCGATTTTCAACGCTGTTCTCGCCGGCATCAATTTTCTCTTGGGCGTCACGGCCCTTTTCGATGATCTGTGACAGCTCTCGTTCTTCATCTGCGGTGAGCAGGGGAACGAGGCCGATTTCGTTGAGGTACTGTCCGACGGAATCACTCATGGCGCGCTCTTTACGTTGTGCGTTTCGGGGGGAATGGGGGCAGGGAAATCAAGCCACTTGGTTTTGCTTGATCGTTCGGGGGTAGCGCTTGTCACACGTGCGGGTGAGATGCGGGGGAGATTTCTTCGTCAGTGAAGGGGTGTCCCGCCGTCTTTTCGATGGTGTTGCGTGCGCTACTTGTCCAAACAACGTTTCTAGTACAGATTGTTCCCACGAGAAAGTGACATTCGTCACAATTTGGAGGCAACTGCTCACGTAGCCGCTAAGGCAACCGATATTCCAGCGCTGAGGACACGATGAGTACACGACGTATCGGATTGTTCGGTGGGACCTTTGATCCCCCTCACCTAGGCCATCTTGTGGTCGCGGACCAGGTTCGATGGACCATGGGGTTCGACGAGGTGTGGCTAGTGGTCGCGAACGATCCATGGCAGAAGACGGTCGTACGTCACATCACACCTGCGGCGCAGCGTTTTGCCATGGTCGAGGCTGCTCTGGTGGAGTCCGAAGGTTTGGTGGCGAGCGCGGTTGAACTGGAAGAAGCTGGTCCCAGTTACTCAATCGATACTCTGGCAACGCTTCGGGAGCGGCATCCAGATACCGAGTGGTCGCTGATTGTTGGTCACGATGCAGCTCGTGGATTGCCGACCTGGCATCGAGCCGATGAGCTGGCAACCGTGGCGAACTTCGTGGTCGTCAACCGTCCGGGAGCGGACGCCTCGCTGCCTGCGGGATGGCAATTCTCTACCGTGGATGTGCCGGGTCTCGACATCTCCAGTACGGATCTGCGACGCCGCCTCGCGGACGGCCGATCCGTGCGCTATCTCATGCCTCGAGGAGTCATCGACCTTGCAGCGAGCTGGGGGCTCTATCGTCCGGATTCGTGATTCGTCCGGTCACATCCACCTCCGACATTCCGATTTCTCGGCCTCCATTGGCTTTCGTTCTGGCCGAGATCATCCTGATGATCTCGGTTCCTGTCGTGGGCTGGCTGGGATTCGACTCGCTGCTCGACAGCCGAGCAGGGGAGTTCGTCACCCAACCCGGTCCCGATGACCCGGGGTGGGTCGTTTTCGTCGAACCGAGCCCGGTCACGGTCATCGTGGAAACACTCGACGATGTGGTCACCGGAGTCGCCCTCGTTGCCCAGCCCGATGAGCAGCGCGCTGGCGGTGCGGTCGTTCTTCTTCCCGGGGAACTGTCAATCGACGGAGCAGCGTTGTCCTCGATGCGGGCCACCGACGTTGCCGCTGCGCTTGGCGATCATCTCAATCTGTCCATTCCCAATGTGGAAGTCATCAATGACGCACGATGGAGCCAAGTGCTGGGCAACAGTACGTGGCTGATCGAAAATCCTGACCCCGTTCCGGCAGCCGACGGATCCATCGTGCTTCCGGTCGGGACAGTCCACGTAGGAGCAGACCAAGCTGGGGCGTTCGTCGGCCGCCCTGCGGTCGGAGCGACGGCGGAATCGCTCGTCATCCGCCGCCAGTTGCTGTGGGAAGCCTTGATCGCAGCGCCGCCTGAGTCAGAAACGACCTTGGCCGGGCTCCTCGGAGCGCTCGGGCGTGGGGTGAGCCGAATACAGCTGGCTCCCACACAACCAACGCCATCTGGTCCGGAGATCGCACGTGAAGAGATGGAAGCACTCTTGGCGCAGATCGTGCCGTTCCCCGCCGGAGCGGAACCCGGAGGTCGGTTGCGGCTTCGAGTTCTTGCCCGATCTCCCGAGATTGACCTTGCCGCCGTGGCAGCCGAACTCGGAGCTGCGGGTCACGAAATCGTCCAAATCGGTAATGCGGTGGCCTTCGATGATGGTCCGAATGAGATCTTGATCCCGCTCGGGGTGGCCGACGACCGTATCGACGGGCTGGCAGCGGCACTTGGTTCCGCTAGCGTTCTCACCGTCGATGACGACGCCGCGGCCGATCTGGTCACGGTTCTCATCGGCTCGTCCGACTAGTTGTATCTGTCGGACGATCGTGTTCGAGTAATGGAGATACCCCTGAGCGCCTCACTTTCTCAACCAGCCGACTCGGCTTCCGTGCCGACTCCGACCGCTACGGTTTCGACGATGCCGACTCCGGCGACCTCGACTCCCGCCGAAGAGGAAATCATGGCGTGGGTGCGGACCGCTGCAGTGGCCGCAGATGAGAAGCTCGGTCAGGCCACCGAAGCCTTTTTCGTTGGTGACGTCATGGGCATCACCGATTGGTTCGTCGTGACGTCGGGAGCGAACGCTCGTCAAGTCCGTGCGATCGTCGAAGCTGTCGAAGAGGCCGTCGCCGGTTCTGGGGGACCCAAGCCGATGCGAGTCGAGGGGCTGGACTCGGTCAACTGGGTGTTGATGGACTACGGCAGCTTTGTCGTCCACGCCTTCGATCAGGAGTCGAGGGAGTTCTATGACCTCGAGCGCCTCTGGCAAGACGTGCCCCGGCTCGAACTCGATCTTCCCGAGGCTCCCGAGGCGTAATCCCGCCACGAGCATCAACGGCCCTCCCCATCGGACGGACCGTCGCGTCGGCTAGACGACGATGTTCACAAGCTTCGGCGCTCGCACGATGATCTTCTTCGGCTCGCCATCAAGATGCCCCTGGACAGCCTCAGAGGAGAGGGCGAGCGCTTCGGCGTCAGCTTCGGAGATCTCTGATGGCACGTCGATCCGGTCTCGAACCTTGCCATTGACCTGAACGATCATCGTGACGGTGTCGACGACGAGCTTGGCTGGATCAGCAACGGGCCAATGTGCGAGGTGAATGTTCGACTGATCTCGTCGTTCGCGCAGTTCGCCCGAGATGTGAGGCACCGCGGGCGCCATGAGCTCAAGCAATGTGTTGACTGCAAAGTCGAGCGTCTCGTCGTGGGCGCCATCTGACGCTTGGACGTACTTGTACAGAGCGTTGGTGAACTCCATGAAGCCGGCAACGGCTGTGTTGTATGACCAGCGCTCGTATTCGCCGGTGACCCGAGCAATCAGATGATGGGTGGCCTTGTCGATCTCAATATCGGCAGGCGTCGGCTCGCCCGAGCGCATGTTGGTCGTCAGATCAGACCCCGGGATCGCCAGACGCCACACGCGCTGCAAGAACCGCTCGCAACCGTCGAGCTGAAAGTCCTCGTAGTCGACGTCTTCGGCTGGTGGCTTCACCTGCAATATGGCGAGACGCAACGCGTCGGCACCATGAGCGTCGACGGTCTCCTCAGGGGCGACCGTGTTGCCCTTCGACTTCGACATCTTGCCGCCACCCATACGGACCATGCCCTGAGTAAACAGTCGCTTCATGGGCTCGCGGATGGTGCTTGGTGACAGCCCGACATCCGCCAACGCCTTGGTGAAGAAGCGTGCATACATCAGGTGCAAGATCGCGTGCTCAATGCCGCCGATGTATTGATCGACGGGCAAGAACTTCTCGACAGCTGCCTTGTTGATCGGAGCTTCGTCGTTCCAAGGATCGGCGAATCGAAGGAAGTACCAGCTGGAGTCGACGAAGGTATCCATCGTGTCGGTCTCACGGCGCGCCGGATTGCCGCAGACGGGACATGTTGTATCGAGGAATCCGCGATGGTGGTTGAGTGGCGACTCACCTGTTGGCAAGAACTCGACGTCGTCTGGAGCTTCGATAGGAAGATCGCTCAGCGGAGCAGGCTGGGCGCCGTGCTCGTCGCAGTACACGATGGGAATCGGACAACCCCAGAACCGTTGACGGCTGAGGAGCCAGTCTCGCAAACGGAAGTTGACTCGGCGCTCGCCGAGGCCCTGGGCCTCGATCCAGTCGGTCGCGGCTGCCTTGGCTTCGGCGACCTCCATGCCGTTGAGGTCCAACGCATCGCTCGCGGAGTTGATGGCGGGGCCATCGCCGGTGAAGGCTTCGCCGTCGAAGCCCTCTGGCGGTTGCACCGTGCGGACGATGTCAAGGCCGTACGCCGTGGCGAAGTCCCAGTCGCGCTGGTCCTGGCCGGGCACTGCCATGATGGCGCCGGTGCCGTAGGTCGTAAGGACGTAGTCGGCCAGGTAGATCGGTATGGATCCGCCGGTCACCGGGTTGATCGCGTACGAGCCCGTGAATACGCCTCGCTTGTCCGCTGAGCCGACCGTCGAGAGACGATCGATCTCGGACTTGCCTGATGCGTCTTTCTGGAAGGCTCGCACTTCGTCGATCTGAGAGGGAATCGTCAGCTCGTCGACTCGCGGATGCTCTGGCGACATGACGGCAAACGTCATGCCAAAGCTGGTGTCCGGTCGCGTTGTATACACAGCCAGCGGTGGCGTGTCGGTCCGAGGGTTGCCATCACTGTCGGCAATGGGCAAGCCGAACTCGGCGCCCTCGGATCGGCCGATCCAGTTGCGCTGCATGATCTTGACTCGATCCGGCCACTCCAGCCCGTCGAGGTCATCCAACAGCTCTTGCGCGTAGTCGGTGATTCGATAGAACCACTGCTCCATGTCGCGACGTTCGACGGGGTCATCAGAACGCTCGCAGAGACCATCGACCACCTGTTCGTTGGCCAGCACGGTTTGGCAGCCGGGGCACCAGTTGACCGGTGAGTTCTTTCGGTAGATCAAACCCTCTTCGTAGAGCCGCAGGAAGATGACTTGATTCCACTTGATGTAGGACGGGTCGTGGGACTTGACCATCCTGCGCCAGTCGTACACGGCGCCGATCCGACGCAGCGATGAGGAGAGTTCCTCGATTCGAGCATCGGTGAAGGGGCGAGGGTGCTCGCCCGACTTGATGGCTGCGTTCTCCGCCGGAAGACCGAAACTGTCGAATCCGATGGGCGAGAGAACCTTGCGTCCATTCATCGTGTGATAGCGGACCAGGAGGTCACCGAAGGTGTAGTTCCTCACGTGGCCGATATGCGCAGGGCCCGAGGGGTATGGATACATCGACAAGACGAAGCGGATGTCCTCGGCGTCTGTCTGGAGGATCTCCTCGTTGTCGACCTCGTAGGTCTTGTCGTCAAGCCACCGCTGTTGCCAACGCGGTTCAATATCGGCGGGCCGATAGCGCTCGAAGTCGTCGGGATGAGAAGGAGTCGCTTCGGGGGCGACGGATTCTGCCATCCGAACAGGGTAACGACGGGCTGACCGTTGATCGCTGATTCTCACGCTGACAACGAAGCCCTTGAGAAACACGTTGAGGGTCGGGAGGTTCTTGGTACGATCAGCTGTCCCTTCGGGGAACCCTTACGGGGCTATAGCTCAGTTGGTAGAGCGCCTCCATGGCATGGAGGAGGTCAGGAGTTCAATTCTCCTTAGCTCCACGTTTTCTCAAGCTTCGCTTGAGAAACCAGAGAACGGCTTCGCCGTTCTCTCTTGGGTTTTGCACCCACGTTTTGGGACTAGTTGCAGCCGATGGGTTCGGACTCGCCCAAGTTGGTTCGTTGCTGGAGCTGATCGAAGGTCTGTGCTGCGAGGTCACAGGCAACGGCAACGTCAAGAATAGTGTTGGTGGTGACTCGGCCGTCGGTGCCTGCGGTGATCATCCAACCGTTTTGGTCGATCGCCACGAAGACCGCGGCGTTGTCGTGGAGTTGCATCTGTTGGCCGAGCGCATCGTCAACTTTGTGATCCCAGAAGCTGACGGTTCCTCGTTGCGAGGTGCCAACCACCGTGACGCCATCAGGGGCGAACGCCACATCGATGGCGGAGAGATCATGCGGCGCCAAACGGTTCAGGTCCGGGGAGTCCAGTTCCCAGACGACGACCTCTTGCAGGCTGGTCGCGACGGCCATGAAGCGGCCGTCGGCTCGGGCGGTGATCGAGCGGATTGCGGCGTCCTCGTCGATCAATCGAATGTCAGAAACGGGGACACCGTCGAGATCGAATCGACGTACCGAGTTGCCCGCCACGGCACCAACGATGTGATCCGGGCCGGCAAAGGCCCCGTATTGGATCCCGCCGATGACGATCGTCTCGATACCACTGAGGTCACCAGGAGCAATGTGAACCTGGCCGGGGGTCACGAGGAGCAGGCGGCCGTCGGTGGGGTGCAGGTCAAGAGAACGCACCGCGCCACCAACAGACAACGAAGACGCAACTTCGCCGTCGACCCAGCGGCGAACTTCACCATTCACGTCGGCAGAGATGAGCGCTTCCCCAATGAACGTCAGTCCAACGACACGTGCCTCGTGGTTCGACAGCTCTGCAATGACGGATCCGTCGCGAGTCAGGAGCTCGATGACGCCGTCGTCGCGTCCCACCGCGCTCGTTGTTCCGTCGTCGGAGGTTGCGACGCTGTACAGCGGCGTTCCTTCTCGGATCGTCTGGGTCACGGTTGGCAGACCGCGTTGCAGAAAGCGGAGTCGTTGGTCGTTGCTCAGGGTGACCATGACGAGCCCCGAATCGGCAATCGCCGCATCGATGATGGCGTCGGTGTGCAGCGGTGGTGTGAGGCCGACGGGGCCGGCGCTCGCGGTGTCCCACTCGTGGACTCGTCCTCCGCCGGTGCCAATCGCCAGTCTTCCTTCACCAATGTTGATCAATCCGACAGGCTCGACAAGCGGAGCACCGTCAACCGCTTCGGTAAAGAGTTGGAACGCTTGCTCCGTGCTCGCCAGATCCCACGCCCGGACCGTGCGGTCATTGGCGACCGAGAACAACAAGCCGACTGATTCATCAACGAGTAGCTCCCAAACATCCGTTGTTCCGTGGGCGGCGATGTCTGCGACTGGCTCGGCGAACTCAGGATCGAAGACGAGGACTCGCCCCGTGCCCGTTCCAACGAACATTCTGTTTCCTGCGTAGGCGACGCTCAGCAGGTCATGCTGGCTGCTCATCTCCTGTCCGAGCGGAGCCCCTGTGTCCACCGAGAACCGTCGAAGGATTCCGTTTTCTGATGACACCGCGAGCTCAGAGCTGTCGGGCGAGAAGGCAACAGACCAGGCGACAGATCCCATGCTTCCAAGGGGTTGGCCGTCCAACTCCATCGGCGAATCGTCGACATCGAGATTTTGGAGCGAGTCGAGTTGGCGAAGATCCCAGAGCCAGGCCTCGCCATCGGTCCCCGAGGATGCGGCCACACGACCGTCTGGTGAAACAGCGATCTCCTCGATGGCGCCACTGTGGCCGACGAAGGCAGCCACCGGCTCGTTGGTCGCTGCTGCGATCACGGTGACGCGACCATCGCGAGTCCCGACGAGAGCGAATTGTCCATCGCGGGTGATCGTGGCGGTCAGGGCATCGCCCACCGGAATAGGGGATCCGGAGGGGATGAAGGACCAGTTGGCCATCGCCTGACGCCCCGTGATCAGTCCGGCTCTCGCCCCGGGGTCGGGTTCGGATGAAATGGCGATGCTCTCTGCTGCAAGGTTGAGGGCGAGAAGTGGGTCGTTCGGCGCGACCAGTTGGCTAGCAGAACCGATGGCGAGCGCCGTCTGTTGTTCAGCCCGTTGTTCGCTTCGCCGTGCCGCTCCGAGGTTCAGGACCGCGACGACCGAAGCGAGTACTGCTGCGGTTGTCAACAGCGTGAGTGCTCCGATACCAAACCGCCGAAGCTTTCGCCGCTGACGTTCTGCGTCCTCGTTGGCCTCGATCTGGGCAGCCTCGGCTATCGATGACTGGTCAAGATAGCTACGTGCGAGAGGGCTCAGCTGCCCGGGTTCTCGTTCGGCCCACTCGGTGAAGGTAGCCAAAGGCGTGCCGCGCAAGAGCAGGTCAGCATCCTGATCGCCGAGCTCCCAGTCGCGGGCTGCCCGATCAACTCGCTGGCGAAGCCGCAGATCGTCGCGGGCTTCTGCGATCCACTCACGCAAGCGTGGCCAGGAAGAAATGAGGCGCTCATGAGCGACCGATAGCGACGTCTCGTCGCGGGTGAGAAGCCGAGCTTCGATCAATTGATCAGCGACCACCTGGGCCATGCCGGTTGGCGCCATCTCGTTGTGCAGCAGCCGAGCTCGGGTGTCCGCCGCCCCCTCTCCGGGGGTGATGAGTCGCAGCATGAGATCTCGGGCGGCCGCTTGTTGACCTGTGTCCATCTTCTGGAACGCAGACTCGGCCGATTGGGCGATCGCACCGGTGACCCCTCCGGCAGCCTCAAAGCCAGCAATCGTGAGGGTGTTTCCTCGCCGTCGAAGCCAGGTCTCCATGAGCGCATGGGCGACGAGAGGAAGCGAGCCCGGCTCAGCCCCTGCATCGGCGACAACGCGTTCAACCAAACCAGCTTCGAGTCGGAGCCCGACCTGCTGGGCGGGCTCTTCGATCGAAGCCCGCAGCTCAGCAGGAGACAGAGGGCCCACCAGCATCTGGGCTTGGTTGATGGCGTTGGCGAGCCACGAATGGTTGGCGCATTCTGCGTAGAAGTCAGCCCGAAGCGCGAGCGCAACCCGGACTCGGGAATCGATCGGGTCAACGAGTTGGCGGAGGACGTCGAGGTAACACTGGCGATCTTGCTCCGAGGCGCCCAGCGTGAAGAGCTCTTCGAATTGATCGATCGCGAGAAAGAGGCCGTCGTCGATCGGTACGCGGCGAATGGCCGCAGGATCGCTGCGCAGTTCGTCGAGCGAGGGGAGCAATGACGGATCGCCCACAGCGGCATGCAACGAGCGGTGCAGGTCGACGAGCGGCTCTGGTCCCGGTGTGGTCAGAACCGTCGCCCACGTGGAAGAAGAGGGCAGCACCCCGGAGCGGATTGATGGGAGGAGTCCGGCTCTCAGAACTGACGATTTTCCGCTTCCGGATGGACCGCCGATCACCAGAAGTCTGTGGGAGCCGAGGAGAGCGACGAGGTTGTCGATGAGGCTGTCTCGCCCGTGGAAGAAGGGAGCATCCTCTGGCTGGAATGCGGCAAGACCCTTGTAGGGGCACGTAGCTCCAGGGCTCGGAGCGGAGAAGCCGACGGACGTGCCCCTGGGGTTGATTCCGGAGGAGGCGCTGGCTGAGGTAGTGCTGGCGGACGTGTCGATTCCGAGTGGCACTCGAGCCGCATCGGCCCAGAGGGCCATGGAGGCGAATCGGTCCTCAGGCTCTGCGGCCAATCCGGTGCCGAAAAAATCTCGCCACGCATGCGGTGCGGCAAGAAGCTGCGTCTTCAGCGTCGATGGTAGGGGAGGGAGGTCTCCGGTGAGCAGGTGCCATACCAGGCCAGTGGCGGCATAGACATCGGTCGGAGGTGAGACCTCGGCGCCCGGTCTGGCCTGCTCGGGAGCTTGATAGTGCGGTGTGCCACCGGTGACGGTTGGGCCAACGGAGGTTCGAAGTTGATCCTTGGCGAATCCGAGGTCGCTGATGACAATTCGCTCGTCTGCGCCCAGCAGCCCGTGGCGCACGCTGGTAGCCCCTTCGTCGGTGGCGTCGCGATGGACCAACAGGTTCGCTGGCTTGATGTCGCGGTGCACCACCCCGTCACGGTGCAGGGCCCCGATGCCTTCTGCGACAGCCTGAACAACCCGACCGATATCGCTGGCAGAGACAGCGCCGGCAGAAGTCGGAAGCCGTTCTTCGAGCGCACCACCGGTGGCCAGTTCCATAACGAGATATGGACGGCCGTCTTCGAGCTCGCCAACGTCGTAGACCGCTACAACGTTTACATGCCGAACGCGTCGTAGAAGTCGAGCTTCGGCCACGAACCGCGAGCGCAGGTCGTCGTTTTGTGATGATGGGGCATCAAGAATCTTGATTGCTGCCTCGTCATCAAGATCGGGGTCATACGCCCGGACGACGGTGGCAAAGCCACCGACACCGACGATCGACCGGACTTCGTACCGACCAATGCGCTCAGGAAGATCAGCGAAGCCAAGCGGCCGAATGTCGGTCAAAGCTGGTCGCTTGCGTCCTTGCAGTCGATCGCCGTGTTGTTGATGACGTTGTGATCACCATCGGCGGCCACGACGCAGAGTGTGGTTGATTCCCCTCGAACCGTTGTTGAGACGGCACCTTCGGTCACGAAGTTGGGATAGACGTCGGTGGGAACCCACTCGCCTTGCGTGAGTCCATTGTCCGCGGCATCGCCGCTGACTTCAGCCGCCTCATAGTTGTCCCAGTAGATGTGGATGTGGTTCCGAGAGAAGTCTGGGTCGAAATTTGCGGACCAGGTGACATTGAGCTCATCACCATCCACCTCGATGGATTCGATGCTGATCGTGCAACCATCAATGGGGCAGGCGTTGGAGCGCTCCTCACCGCTGCTGTCGCTGTCCGCTGCGGTCTCTGTGTCGGCACTATCGCCGCACGCACCGGCAGCCAGCGCGATCCCAATGGTCAAAACCCAAGCTTTTTTCATCGTGTCCCTCCGAGGTTCTTGGCGCTCAGAGACTAGCAGGGCTGGTCGATTCGGTTCCTGACACATCTGGTTTGCACATCCGACAACAACCAAATCAGGAATTGTTGTTACCGCTGCGTAACCTTTCTCCCCGTGACGCTGTCAAACCAAGCCGTGGATGCACGAGAGAACGAGACGATTGTCTCCCGCATTGAACATGCTGCGCAGGGAACAGGGACCGTCACGTTCGTGACGGGGCCCGAACCGGTAACCAAGACCTGGGCCGAGCTGCATCTCGAAGCGAAGGCGGTTGCCGCGAACCTGCAAGCCGAAGGAATCAAGAAGGGCGATCACGTCGCGTTGCTCGGTCCGACAACTGCAGACTTTGTGACGTTCATCCAAGCCGTGTGGTTGTGTGGGGCGACGCTTGTCGTGCTGCCGTTGCCGATGCGGTTGGCCTCCATCGAGGAATTCACGCTTGCCACCAAGGCACGAATTCACCGGGCTGACTGCGCAGGCGTCATGGTCGATCCCGATCTTGCTCCCTTCGTCGAGGTCGGGCCCGATGATCCGCCGGTTCGTTCGATGGCCGATCTCAATGCCGAGAACGGCGCATGCTCTGCGGCTGACTTCGTTCGACCCGACTACCACCGAGATGACCTGTTCGTCTTGCAGTTCACCAGTGGGTCAACGTCAGAACCCAAGGGGGTCATGCTCCCGAATCACGTCGTGGCCGCAAACCTCGATGCCATTGCAGAAGCTGCGGAAGTCGATGTCGCCACCGATGTGATGGTGAGTTGGCTGCCGCTCTATCACGACATGGGCCTCGTCGGGTTCTGCATTCTGCCGATGTCAGCTGGCCTCAATTTGGTGCTTGGGGCTCCGCAGGACTTCTTGGCCTCTCCCGGTCGCTGGATGGAGTGGATATCTGAGTACGGAGGTACGGCGACTGCTGGACCAAACTTCTCCTACGTACTGGCAACTCGTGCCCTTCGTCGCTCGGGTGCTGATCTCGACCTGTCAACGCTGAGAATCGCGTTGAACGGCGCCGAGCCGGTGGACCCCGCCTCAGTGCGGGGCTTTGTCGAGGCGGGCGAGCGCCACGGCATGAGACCGGGAGCCGTTTTCCCGGCTTTCGGAATGGCCGAGCTTGCGATTGCCGGGTGCTTTCCGAAGCCTCTCGACGGGCTTCGCACCGACGTCGTTGACGCCGAACTCCTCGAGCTGGAACAACGAGCGGTCACGATCGAGACTGACCACCCAAATGCCCGCGAGATCGTGTGCTTGGGTAAGGCCGTTCCTGGTTTGGAGTTCCGAATTGCGGATCCAGCAACCGGATCGATCATGGCCGACCGCGAGATCGGTGAGCTCCAGATCAGCGGCACATC
>CALHCB010000008.1 GCA_937930695.1 uncultured Acidimicrobiales bacterium
GAAGATGACGAGCTCGCCATCGCCGGGGACGTGAGGATGTACCCGCCACAGATAGTCATGAGCAAGCTCGACACTGGTTGGCCGCTTGAACGACGCGACCCGAACCCCGGTGGGATTGACACCCTCGAAAACATGGCGGACCGTGCCGTCCTTGCCCCCAGCATCCATGGCCTGAATGAGAACGAGAACCCGATGCTTGCCTTGGGCGTAGAGCAATTCCTGTAGTTGTTCGAGTTGCTCATTGAGACGACCGAGTTCGATCTTGCCTTCTTCTTTGTCGTCGCCGTCCCACTGCGGGGTGCTGCGCGTCTCGATTGCGTCGAGGTCGACTTTGGTTCCAGGTTTCACACGAAGAGCGTCAATGTCGAAGGCCATCCAACGATCCTGCCACGATCAGACTCAACTTGGCTGCCAACCAGACTTCCAAGAAGGCTGATCCCCTGGTCAGGAGAATTCTGACCGACGCGACTCTGCTCGGTGATCGTCCTGGCGGTACCGTTGAAGAGGTGATTGTTGCCGAGCTGGAGATTTACCACTCCCGGCCCATTGCGCCCACTCGTCGCATTGCGCTGGGTCGGGCACTGTTGCCGGTCGATGCCCCGCCGGGTGCCGGTGGCATGTTGCTCGCTGGAATCGTGGCTCGAGTATCCGCCCACGTTGAACCAGATCTGCGCGAAGGCCTGGTCAATCTGATCGAAGATCTTGACGCTGGGCGCCGTTGTCCTCAACCGCGGGTGCAACATCGATTCCAGGACGATCAAGTCGGATTGCTCCGTAGCACACACCGGCTCGTGTCTTCCGGGGATGAATTGGTGTTCGAGTTCGATGACGAGCTGGGCCGTCCCGTCCAGCAAGCTCTCGGTGCGATCTACGCTGCTGGGCGCCTGCCACTTGATGCTCGGGGACCCACGTTCGACGCCATACGGAACGCTCTGCTTTGGATCGGCGACGTCGATGGTCGATTCATCACCGAGGTGATGGGCGGCCGCAAGGCGTCGATTGCGCAACTGATGTCCTGGAACGATCCGGTCGCATGGGCGCTCGAAGTGCTTGGCATCGACGCTGAGCCGGCGGATGGCACCACCAAGCGAATCGTGCAACGTCGCTTCCGCTCGCTTCTCCGTGATGCCCACCCTGATCATGGCGGAGTCACAGACGATGCGGCGCAACGCATTGCTGATCTCACTGAGGCTCGCCGCATCTTGCTCGCCGCCTCATGACCCCAACTGGTCTCGTCCTATTCCACGGTGCGGGTGGAGATCGCGATCATCGGATTTTCCTCGCGCTCGAACAGCTTCTTGAGCTGCCCGTCGGGCGGTGCAATTTTCCGTATCGAGATCGCGGTCCTGGGCGACGGCCGCCAGATCGCATGCCGAAACTAATTGATTCCATTCACGGTCACGCCGCGCGGCTTGCTGATGAGTGGAAGGTTGATCCGAGCGGATTCGTGTTCGGCGGTCGCTCAATGGGTGGACGGGCGGCGTCGATGGCCGTTGCGGCTGGCCTTCCCGCGGCAGGATTGTTGTGGCTCAGCTACCCGCTCCACCCGCCGGGCAAACCGGAAAAGCTGCGAACCGAGCACTTCGGTGACCTCGACGTCCCAATCCTGTTGGTCCAGGGACACAGCGATCCATTTGGGAAAGAGCCCGAATTCGCCGAGCACCTGGGGGACATTCCTGGTCCCGTCGAGCAGGTGTGGCTCGACCGCACCGGGCATGATCCTGTTGAGAAACATGACCCCACTGTGTTGGCTGGCGTTGCCGACTGGCTCGGCCGCTTGACTTAGGGATCGCGGTGCCCAGTTGGTTGATCGTCGAGGATCGGGTCCGACGGATTGAGCGTCTCCAGTTCCCGCGCTGCGGTCTCTGGATAGGCGAAGAGCACCAGACCAGCGGTGAGGAGGGGCCCCCACACCACTACTGACAGCGCGGGACCGAGTGATCCGTAGACCTCAGCGAGATAGCCCACAACCACAAGACCCACGAAGCTGCCGGCCACGGAGATCAGATCAAGCCACCCGCCGATTCGTGCTCTCGCCCGAGTAGGGAACAACTCAGTGGAATAGCTCCGAAGCACGGTGAAGGCGGCAGCGAGAAGCCAGACGCTGATCGCCGAGGAGACCCAAAGTTGGACGCCTCCCGAAAAGTACGCCAAGAGCGATGCAACGGCGCCGATGGCAACGCCAAGACCGCCGACGGGCTTTCGCCCCTTCCGGTCGGCGAGAAAACCGGCCAGAAGGATCGGGATTCCCACCGGGGTACCAATCAGAATGCGGAAGATGCTGATCTGTCCTGCGTCGAACCCTTGCTCATCACGGAGGTACTCGTTCTGAAGCTGAGACGCTGGCGAGAGGAACAAGGTTGCAGCGAAGGCACCGACCGCAAGCATGACGAACCGCTTGCGGTTGACAACGCCTGATGCCTCGGTCTCTGCCGCCCGATCGAATCGACGAGTCTCGGGCATGATCCGCCAGCACCAAAGGACAACGGGGAGGAAAACCAATGGCACGAGGTAGATGATTCGCCACGCTCGCACGTCGAGGTCTGCCAGGGGCAGGACCCACACGACCATCCCTGCGCCGAGCCCGGTGCACATCGTCATGATGCCGAGCACGACGGCGCGAATCTTTGCTGGGACCTCTTCGGTGACGGCGAGCGTGAGCAACGTCAGGAGTCCGGTGTCGAAACCTCGGGCCAATGCCTGAGCGATGCCGAGTGAGATCAGACCGGTCGAAAACGCACCGGCAGCGGTGAAGACAATCGAGGCTGCGGTGAACCCGATGAGAAGTGGCTTGCGTCCGATCCGATCGGCCCGCCCGATCAGTATCAGCGAGGCGAAAACACCGAATCGCAGGCCGGCAAGGGTCCACGCCTGGGAGCGGTCGCTCGCCTGGAACTCCTCGGCCGCAAAAGTGATGGTCTGGCTGATGACCACACCGAGGTATCCGGCGAAGACGCTCAACAGAGCGATCACCGAGACAAGAGTTGCGCTGCGTTGGCTGACGACCTCTTCGGGCCACCACCAACGGCCACGGGGTGTTCGGTTGGGATCTTGGAGGCCGCGCCGCATGACGAGGTTGACAAGCGGTCGCCAGAGAGGAACCGCGAGTCGATAGTCATAGGTCTCGGCCACATTGACGAGGCCATTGTCGTAGCTCTGGATTTCTCGGACCTGGCGCTCATAGCGTTCGAATGGGCCGGTCGATTGGCTGAACCTGCCGTCACCCGTCCGGTCTTCGACGAGCAAATCGATCCGGGGCGCCAGAATGGCATCTGCCGCGGCGCGATCGACCACGTGTTGCACATGTAGTTTGGTCACGACGGATTCGGCCCAGACCTGTCCGAAGCGCTGCCATCGAGAGCGTTCGAATCCTCTGCTTGTGCTGCGGCGAGCTTCGCACTGACGCGCTTGTTTGCGATCCACAGCAGGAGCCCGATGATGGCGAGTGGCGCAGCGACGAGGAGAAGCTCATCCCAACCGCCTTGATGAGCGAACATCACACGAGGCTCTCGTTCTGCGGCGGAGCTGCCCTTTGAGGTCGGCTCGTTGTCCGGCTCTGTGTCGTGTCGCTGGTCACCCGACTCACAACCCTCAAGGCTAGGCCATTACCCTGGAAGGACGATGAGTCCCACCGAGCTCTACGAAAAAGTCGAAAAGGTCATCCAGATCATGCGGCCAGCGGTCCAGGCCGACGATGGCGACATTTACCTGCGCGGCATCGATGAGGACGGCTTGGTTTCTGTCGAACTCGTTGGAGCGTGCGTGACGTGCCCTGTTTCGTCGGTGACGCTCCGAGATGGCATAGAACGCATCCTGAAGGAAAGAGTCGAAGGCGTCACCGGTGTACAGCACGTGGGGGCTGAGTTGGTAGGTGCCGAGGAGGGGACCGCCGTGTCGCTTTCGGGTGGTGCGTCCCCAAAGATCTCGCCGTTCAGCTAATAGGTAGCGGCGAACAAGGCCCCAAAATCGCCAAAAGGCGCCATCCGCTTCATCAGAAGCAGAGGCGCCTTCGGCTGACGTGAGTCGGTACGTATTCGACGTCTCAGAGCGTGATTAGCGCTGTGACGACTTGAGCAGATCCCGGATCTCGCCGAGGAGCACCTGATCGGGTGTCTCGTTGAGCGTCGTCTGGGCGCCGCCCTTGGCCAAGGCCTTGACGATCATGAACACAACCCAGGCGATCATGAGGAAGGTCACGATTGCCGTGATCAATCCACCGTAGGGAATTGGTGTTCCGTTGAGGTCGAACGTGAGGTTGTCGAAGCTGAGTTCAGCTCCGAAAATGGCCCCAACGAGCGACAGAATGACAGCAACGAGTGCATCGACCATTGGTGCGAAGGCAAGTGCCAACACAAGCCCAATGGCGATAGGGATCACATTGAATTTCTCGATGAATTCTTTGAATTCTTTCAGCACGACAGATTTCTCCTAATTGATGGTTCTCCACCCACGCACCAGTGTGACGACCATTGGTCGCTAATACGGGGATCCATCAAAATTGACGAGTGAGCCACCCAAAAAGTCGCGACGTCAATGTCGGGTTCAGTTGCGCGCCAGGATCGGGCCTGTCCTTAGATTCCCTTTCGAGCGAACCCGCTACCGTTGAAGTATGGACGTGCCCGGCCACCCCGATGTCACCGAGGTCATGTGTTATCGGCATCCCGATCGGGAGTTTGCGGTTGGCTGCCAACGCTGCGACCGGCCAATTTGCGTGGAATGTATGCGGTCGGCGTCGGTCGGTCATCACTGCCCAGATTGCGCCAAGACGGGTAGCCAAAAGGTGATCCGCGGTCGCGATCTCCAGTTCCGGCCGGTGCTGACCCAAGTTCTCCTCGGCCTCATCGCTGCGGTGTTCGTTGCCCAAGCCGTGAGCGGAGGATCGGGCTTTCTTTCGGGTGCGGTCTATCGCGACGGCGTGTTGTTCGGGCCGTTCGTGGCTGACGGCGAGCTCTGGCGGATCGTGACGAGCGGGTTTCTTCACGCCAGCTTGTGGCACATCGGATTCAACGCCTACGCCCTCTGGTTGTTTGGCCAGACTGTCGAGCGGGCCGTCGGCTCGCTGCGGATGGGATTGATTTATGCCGGCGGCCTGTTTGGCGGAGCGTCTGCGGTTCTGGCGTTCAACTTTGATCAACCCACGCTCGGCGCCTCCGGTGCCGTCCTTGGATTGGCGGGCGGTTTGGCCGGGATCGTGATGGCGCGAGGCGGCGACATCCGCCAAACCAATCTTGGCGGCATCTTCTTGATGAACCTGGCCCTTCCCATTCTCTTCCCAGGGATTTCCTTCTGGGGGCACGCGGGAGGAATCGCTGGGGGATTCGCCGTCGGGTACTTGCTCGCATCAATGCAAAATCGAACTCGCCAGCCGTCTCCAACTGGCGTTGGTGCACCAGCTCCTGGTGCCGGTGATCCGTCGGTCGTTGCCGCCGGGGGTCTGGTCGTGGGTCTCGCCGCTCTGGCGGTTGCCCTCGGCACTGTTGTCCAAGGCGTGTTCTAACCAGCCAACCCGTAGACCGAGACATGGCGCTCGCTGTCTTCGCTGAACGATGACTCGTCCCAATCAGCGAACCGTTCGGTGAGCCGGAGACCCGACTGCTTGGCGAGCTGATCAAGCTGTGCAGGGGTTGTCCATCGGAGACGCCATGGCCGCAAGCGGATACCCGCCTCGCTGATGTCGACGTGTTGGCCAACAATCGTTTGGGCATCTCCATCGACTTGCGTAGCGGCGAGAACAAGACGATCAGGATCGATCCGAGAAACGCCCAAGGAGTCGCGGGCGCCTTCTGCGAGCCCGATTCCGGTGATTGCTTCGATGATGAGCGTCCCTTCAGGATGCAGGGCGCTGGCAACGGTGTTGAACAGTTGCTGTTGCAGGTCGACCGAGCCGAGGTTGAACAGTGTGTTGAAGGCGCACAGCGCCGAGCCGAGTCCACGCCGTCCCTCGCCGAGCGGCAGGGCCGCAAGGTCGGACTGCACAAGACTGAGCCCTTCGCTTGGTGGGCATTTGGCCATCATCTCTGGCGAGGCGTCGAATCCAATGACGTTGAGCCCCGCTTCGACGAGCGCTGGGACAAGCCGTCCTGTTCCGACTCCGAGCTCGGCGACCGGACCAATACCGTTTCGCTTCGCGACGAACCGAGCTGTCGCCTCGGCATCGCTGATGTCGTGGTACCAGTCGTCGTACACGTCGGCGAACGACCGTCCGTACGTGGAGGGCGGAAACAGACCGGTGCCATCGTCGGCTGGGGGAGTGGTGGGTGTCACTGCGCTCTGGTGTACCAGCCCAGACCAGAGAACGCAGGTGGTGGGTAGCCTGAGAAGATGGCTCATTACCTCGACCATGCGGCGACCACGCCAATGCGGCCTGCCGCGGTGCAAACCATGGTGCCGCTGCTGAGCGACGGATTCGGCAATCCGTCTGGCTCGCACCGCCTGGCGAGAGAGGCCAACCAGGTGCTCGATGAGGCACGAGAAGCCGTGGCCCAAGCACTCGGTGCTGAACCAGGCGACATCATTTTCACCGGTGGCGGCACCGAGGCGGACAACTTGGCCGTGTTCGGGGCGACCGAAGCGCTTGGCCAGTCCGTGGTGTGTTCGGCAACCGAACATCACGCCGTGCTCGATCCAACTGAACATCTCGGGGGCATCGTGGTGCCGGTCGGACCCGATGGGCTGTTGGACCTCGACGCGTTTCGCTCGGTCCTGAGCGAGACGGAAAACGTTGGCTTGGTGTCGGTGATGACCGTGAACAACGAGACCGGGATCATCCAATCCATTGATGCGGTTGCCGATGTTCTCAACGAGCATGCTCCCGGAGCCTTGCTGCACACTGATGCGGTGCAGGCCTTGAATTGGGTCGACGTAGCCACACATTGTCGAGCAGCGGATCTGATTTCCGTCAGCGCTCACAAGTTCGGTGGCCCGAAGGGGGTCGGGGCACTCGTCGCTCGGGACCGTGCACGATTGACGCCTCGATTCCATGGCGGCGGTCAGGAGCGAGGCCGCCGTGGTGGCACGCAGAACGTCGCAGGCATCGCGGCGATGGCCGTCGCCGCAACCGAGACGGTGCAGAACCGAGAAACGGAAATGGCCCGCGTTGGCGAGCTGCGGGACCAGATGGTGCAGCAGATCATCGAGGGGATCGCCACCTCATGTGGAACATCGACGATCGTCACTGCATCGGCGTCACCAACGACCGCGAATATCGCAAACCTGTGTTTCGAGGGAATCGAAAGCGAAGCGCTGCTCTTCTTGCTCGAAAAGAACGACGTGATGGCCTCTGCCGCATCTTCTTGTTCCAGCGGCGCTCTCGAGCCCAGTCATGTGTTGCAGGCGATGGGTGTACCTCGAGAATTCGCCTTGGGTTCACTGAGGCTTTCGCTCGGACATACCAGTGACCAGGCCGACGTCGACGCGGCGGTTGACGCCGTTGTCGGTGCGGTGACCCGTCTGACTGAGCGAGGTAGCTGACATGGCCGAGATTCTGGTTGCACTTTCTGGCGGCGTTGACTCATCCGTCGCAGCCGCGCTGTTGAAGCGCGAAGGTCATGATGTCACGACGGTGACGCTGAAGCTTTGGGGCGGCGAGACGGATTCGGGATGCTGTTCGGTGTCCGACGTCGAGGACGCTCGCAGAGTTGCCCAGCAGCTTGGTGTTGATCATCACGTCTTCAACTTTGGCGATGACTTTGAAGAACATGTTGTCGAGCCATATGTAGCGGCCTATGCCGAGGGACGGGTGCCCAACCCGTGCGTCGAGTGCAACCGGCACATCAAGTTCGACAAACTGTTTCGCCGGGCCGACGCGCTGGGGTTCGATCTCATTGCCACGGGTCACCATGCTCGGGTCATCGACGTCGGTGACGGCACGCGCCGGATCGGTCGAGGTGCAGATCCAGCGAAGGATCAGAGCTACGTGTTGCACATGCTCGGTCAAGATCAGCTGGCGAGACTGATGTTGCCGGTCGGCGAGTTCACAAAGGACGAGGTCCGTGAACTGGCGTTGGAGCTTGATCTGCGAACGGCGAACAAGCCAGACAGCCAAGATGTGTGCTTCATCGAGCGCAGCCCAGGGCGCGGCGACGCTGGTCGACGAGCCTTCCTTGGCGACCGCATCCCACTTCGGCCGGCCAAGATCGTCGACCAGTCGGGAGCTGAGGTTGGCGCTGCGCCGTCAATCGAATTGGTCACGGTCGGTCAACGCAAGGGTCTCGACCTCGGTGGAGCAACCGAGCGTCGGTACGTCGTCGACATCGATCACACAACCGACACGGTCACAGTCGGTCCGTTCGAAGACACCTTGACAGCCCGTACTGAAGTTCCCGACCTGACGTGGACGAACGGTGCCATCGATGGCGAACTCACGGTCCAATGTTCGGCTCACGGGGCCCGACGGCCCGCAACGGTTACCAACACAACCATCGTGTGGTCTGAGCCGCAGCCACGGGTGGCGCTCGGCCAATCAGTGGTGCTGTACCTCGAAGACGAGGTCGTGGGCGGCGGGATCGCTGGTGAAGAACATCAGCCGTGAGCAGATGACTCGCCAGCTATCGGCCGATGAGCTCGCAGAAGCCGTCGAAGTCTTGGCCCAGGGCGGGCTCGTGGCCTTTCCGACCGAGACGGTCTACGGACTTGGGGCCGACGCCGAGAACTCAGAAGCGGTGAAGAAGATCTATGCCGCCAAGGGGCGGCCGATCGGTCATCCACTCATCGTGCACATCGCGAACGCTGATGTTGCGTGGAGTTGGGCGAGCGAGGTGCCCGATGCAGCCCGCGCCCTCGCAGCCGCCTTCTGGCCGGGCCCGCTCACGATGATTCTTCCTCGCTCTGATCGAGCCGCAGTCGAGACAGTCGGCGGCCGCGATTCGATCGGACTGCGGGTTCCCGATCATCAGGTCACGCTCGATCTATTGGCGAGATTCGATGGTGGTCTGGCCGGTCCTTCAGCAAATCGGTTCGGACACGTCAGCCCAACGACTGCCGCCCACGTGCTGGCCGATCTCGATGGTCGTATCGATGCGGTGATCGAAGGCGGTCCGTCTCGCGTCGGACTCGAATCGACCATCGTCGAATTCTCGTCCGGCGAGGCGACGCTGCTTCGACCCGGCGGGATTTCGGCGGCGGAGGTCCAGGGTGTGCTCGACGACTTTGGTCTTGTCCTCAACGACGGTCGCGGTGGTGAATCACGAGCAGCGGGAATGCTTGCCTCGCACTACTCGCCGAACGCTCGGGTCGTTGTCGTCGCTGAACTGGCCGACATCACGATGCAAGCCGGTGACGTGGTGATCTCTGCCGGCCCGCTGGATGGCTTGGAAGGTCACGAGCTACCGGCCGACGCAGAAGGGTTCGCTGAGGGGTTGTACGCCGCCCTTCGAACGGCGGATCTGACCTGCACCGGCCGGATTCTCGTGGTGATGCCGGGGAGCGGTCGCTTGCTCGACGCGGTGAGAGACAGGTTGGCGAAAGCGGCATTCGAAGAACAGTCCTAAGCTGCGACAATGGTCGGTGACTATCCAAACTTCACCAGCGAGGTTTACCGCGCAGAACGGACGATCGCAGAAGAACGCGCTCACCGTAAACGTATGTGTGCCCTGGGGTATCGAGTGTTCGGAGCAATGCGTTGGGGTCAACTCGGCGACGGACACATCAGCGCTCGTGACCCCGAGTGGACCGACCACTTCTGGTTGCTCGACTACGGCGTTCCGTTCGGACAGGCGACCGTTGACACCCTCGTGCTTGTTGGCCCTGATGGCAACCTGGTGGAGCACGAGGGAAGCCGCGGGAGCGGTATCAACACCGCGGGCTACAACATTCATCATCCGATTCTTGAAGCCCGGCCCGATGTGGTGTCGATCGCACACACCCACACGCCGTACGGCACACCATGGTCTGCCAACGTCAAACCGTTCGAGGCGATCAGCCAAGAAGCGACCGCGTTCGTGTTCGATCAGTCAATGTTCGACGACGAAGAAGTCGAAGTGCTGTCCGTTGATGGAGGGCGGCGGATTGCCGCCGCCGCAGGTGCTTCGCGTCTGTGCATCTTGCGGAACCACGGACTGGTCACTCTTGGCGCAACCGTCGAAGAAACCGTTGGATTCTTCGTGCTCGCCGAGCGGGTTGCCGAGGTGCATGTGAAGGCACCGAATGCCAAGCCGATCTCAGACGAAGCAGCGAAAATCGCAGCGGCGAGTCTGGCCGACCCGGAAAGTGGCTGGCGAAGCTTCCATTGGCTGCTGGGCAGCCTGGTGCCTGACCTCACCTGCGTCGATTCGCAGGGTTCGTGATTTGCTCGCCAACTATTGAATCCGAATTCCCCGAATCCTTGCTTCCTTGATGAGAGCGCCGGGAAGCGACGGAGTGAACACGATCCGACGAGCCGAAAAGGTATCGACTCTGCCTCGCCCTGCCCGGATCGCAAGCGGCGTTTCTTCCTTCAGTTCGGCGAGGAGGGCCAAACCTCGAGAACCACCGCTGAGGTCGAGCAACTCACCTTTGTCGAGAGGCAGCGGCCCGAGGCTGGCCATGGACTTGCGAGCCATCAGGAGCGATTCGGCCAGCACAAAATAGTCGTGTAGTACGAAACCCGCGGGCACGAACACGATCCATCGCCTCGAGAGCTGATGGAGTGAACGGCTTCCGAAGTACACCGCGGCGGCGCCGATGCCCACCAGGGGAATGCCGACAATGATCTGACCTGCGGCGATCAAGAGCGGCCCGGTCATGAGTCCAGCCATGACGAGCAACCAAACGAGTTGCAGAGGCCCGAGAACGAGCGCGGCAGGCGGCCGGAGTGCCATACGCCGCTCTGGGCCATACGCCGAGCCATTCACCATGATGTCGCCCGTCCATGCCGAGAGGATGATTACACAGGCGATCACCGTTCCCCCGAGGGCGAGTGCCACCAGTGCCGAAACGGTGAACCCGTCAGCGGCGATTGCCACCAGCACGGCCAGGACCGAGCCGGGAGCAAGAATGCGAATGACCGTGAGGCTGACGGTCGATGGGGCGAGCAGACAAACCAGTCCGGTAAACCAACCGACCCACAGCCCGACTTCAGCGACGAGCGCCACCGTGTCGGACCGATCGGCCAGAAGATCACGAAAACCGAACCCAGCAACGAGGGGGAGAATGAACCAGGCAACTCGTGCCGGCCACAATCCAAGACGAGTTGGCCACATGTGGCCCAGTGTGCCGTCAGGGGGGTGCTATAGCCTCGGTCATTGTGGCGAAGAAATCCTCACCATCTGACCGATTGCATGAGCTGCGCGAACTCGTTCGCTATCACCGTGATCGGTATTACAACGACGAACCCGAACTGCCCGACGCGGACTTCGACGCGATGTTTCGCGAGCTAGAGGGGCTTGAGGCCGCGCATCCGGAATTGTCCGACGTGACGTCGCCGACTCAGGAGGTTGGCGCGCCAGCCTCGGCCACCTTCGCTCCGGTCACCCACAGCGTGCCGATGATGAGTCTCGACAACTCCTTTGACGAAAACGAATTGGCTGGTTGGGCAGAGCGCATCGGCCGAGGGCTGGAACTGCCGGAGGGAACCGAGATTTCGTCGGCGGCGATCGGGTATGTGTGCGAGCTGAAGATCGACGGCATTGCCTTGTCGCTTCGCTATGAGAACGGTCAGCTTGTGCAAGGGGCGACTCGCGGTAACGGCCGGGTCGGCGACGACATCACGGCCAATGTTCGGACGATTGCTGTGATTCCAGAGACGATCGATGGGCCAGCGGTGCTCGAAGTCCGGGGAGAGGTCTACCTCCCGGTCGCAACGTTCGATGCGTTGAACGAATCTCAAGAAGCTGCGGGTCTTGCCCGTTACGCCAATCCAAGAAACACCGCGGCCGGAAGCCTGCGTCAGAAGGACCCATCAGTCACTGAGAGCCGAGGGCTTTCGTTCTGGGCCTACCAACTCGGTCAAGTCGAAGGCGGACCGGAACTGACCAGTCATGGTGCCGCCCTTGAATGGTTGGGTGGTTTGGGCTTTCCGGTGAATCCGGAGCGACGCCAAGTCCAGACCTTCACCGAGGTGATCGAGTTCACTCGGCACTGGAAGGAGCATCGCCACGATCTCGACTACGAGATCGACGGTGCGGTCATCAAAGTCGATTCTCTCGGCGCTCAGCGATCTCTCGGATCGACAGCACGAGCCCCGCGCTGGGCCATGGCATACAAGCTGCCCCCGGAAGAACAGACGACGGAGCTTCTCGACATCCACGTCTCAATCGGGCGTACCGGCAAAGCGACACCCTTTGCGGTACTCGCACCCGTCGTGGTGGCGGGGTCGACGGTGCAGATGGCGACGCTGCACAACTCCGACCAGGTGAAGCTGAAAGACGTTCGACCCGGAGACATCGTGACGGTTCGCAAGGCGGGTGATGTCATTCCCGAGGTGCTTGGCCCGGTACTGAGCGAACGCCCCACAGATCTCCCCGAGTGGCAGTTCCCGGTCAGCTGCCCAGCGTGCACTGAGGAGCTGGTCCGTCCCGAAGCCGAGGCCCACACGTTCTGTGTGAACCCGTTGTGTCCAGCCCGCCAGCAAACCCAGATCGAGTACTTCGCTGGCCGATCAGCCATGGACATCGAAGGCATGGGAGAGAGCCGAGTGGCCTTGTTCATCGAGCAAGGTCTCATCGCCGATGTCGGCGATCTCTACTCGATCGATTGGGATCGCGTCGCGCAACTCGAAGGCTTTGGCCAGACGTCGATCGACAATTTGCAGAACGCGATCGAGGCGTCGAAGCAGCGTCCACTTGCGAGCTTGCTTGTAGGTCTTGGAATTCGCCATCTCGGTCCATCGGGAGCCGAGAGCCTTGCGTCCTCGTTCGGACATCTCGATGTCATCGCGGCAACCTCGGCCGACGAGATGGCGGCGATCGATGGTGTTGGCCCGGTGATCGCGGCGAGCGTCGCTCACTACTTCGCAGGCGAGAAGGCAATCGCCCTGGTGGAAAAATTCCGCAATGGTGGCGTGAATCTTGCCGGACCAGAACGCTCCGAGTTACCTCAGGTCCTCGATGGGCTCTCGATCGTGGTGACCGGATCGCTCGACGACTACAGCCGCGATGGTGCAGCCGAAGCGATCAAGAGCCGAGGCGGCAAGAACCCGGGGTCTGTTTCGAAGAAAACAACCGCGGTTGTTGTCGGCAGTGAACCTGGTGCGTCCAAGTTGACGAAGGCGGAGGATCTCGGAATCCCGATTCTCGATGAGGCAGGATTTGTTGAGCTGCTGGAGACCGGAGTCGTGCCAGGATCAGAGGGCGTCGAAGCTGAATGACTCGCCGACCCGGCAGCTACCGGGTCCTTCTTCGACTCGATAGACGCAGGCCTCGACAACGTTGCCTTGCGGCCGCAGAATCGTCCCGTTGGGACAGCTCTCTTCTGGCCCCCATGTGACATGGCCTTGAGAACCGCCAGCACTGATGACTCGGTTCTCGATGTCAACGTAAACATTGGTGTCGACATCGGCGATTTCAACTCCGTTGATGGTGAGAATCGCTGAGTAGCCGGGGATGAGATCGACGCCGACAGGTTCTGAGCAGGTGCTGCCGATTCCCGACCGTGGAAACCAGCCTTCGATCGGATTCACGTTGAGGGGGGTGCCGAGGTCGTCGCCGGATCGGTCGCCGCCACCATCAGCGGCAGACCCTGTGAGTACGGGTTCGCTCGGTGTCCGCTCTCCGCTGTACGCCGCGGCGACTCCGAGAGCACCAAAAGCAACCACAAGGGCAAGTCCGATCACCAATCGTTGACGATTTGACGATGAGGCGGAGGGCGTAGCCACTGTTTCAGTGTGCCTCGCCGCAACGTGATCAAGCGTCGTTTTCTTCAGAATCTCTGAGCGCGTGTAGCAGCAGCCCTTTCCGTGCTGATTGACTCCACAGCGTGGCCACCGGTAATTTGCCGCCGCCCTTACCGGTGGCCACACTTTCTCTTTTCGTGCGCCGATGCAGTCCGATGTGACTTCCGGGTAACGATCCGGAGCGCCGATTCGGATGATGGCACCGACCACCGTCTGGTGTTCAGTACGATTTACCCGTGAGCACCGTGCCCTCAAGCCCCTCGATGGAGGCCTCGCGTTACGTTGGCCGAGTCATCGCGGGTCGCTATCACCTCATCGCTCCCATCGGGAGCGGCGCCTCAGCAACGGTGTTCTTGGCCCAAGATGCTCGGCTTGGACGTCGAATCGCCATCAAGATGGCCCACCCCGCTCTGGTCGGTGACTCGCAGTTCCGTCGCCGATTCCAAGCCGAGGCACGGGCCGCAGCCCAGTTGAGCCATCCCCACCTGTTGCCAGTCTTCGATTGGGGCGATGACCCTGATGTGTACCTCGTCACCGAATTGCTCGCCGGGGGGAGCCTCCGATCCATGCTCGAAGAGGGGCATCGGCTTTCGATTTCACAGGCGCTCGTCATTGGATTGCACGCCGCAGAAGGTCTGAGCCACGCCCACCGTCGAGGGTTCGTGCATCGCGACATCAAGCCGGCCAACCTGCTCTTTGGTTCTGAGGGTCGGCTCCGAGTGGCCGACTTTGGGATCGCTCGAGCCGTTGCCGAGGCGGCGTGGACTGAGCCAGAGGGTGCCTTGATCGGAACGGCAAGATACGCCGCTCCAGAACAAGCAACGGGAAGTTCGATCGATGGACGGGCTGACATCTACGCCCTCGCGCTGACCTTGATCGAAGCAGTGACGGGGAGTGTCCCCTTGGTCGAAGGCTCACCGCTCGGCACGATGATTCGGCGGCAAGACACGGACCTGCCGGTGGGTGAAGAGCTGGGGCCCCTGGTGTCTGTGTTGACCCAGGCCGGTCGGGTCGATCCAAACGAACGCCCAGACGCCGCAGAGTTCGCCCAACTGCTCACTGCCGCCGCCACTGGTCTTCCGCGCCCACGCCGGCTTCCGCTCATCCGGCTCGATGAAGATCGCCTCATGGCATCTCTGGACAGCGGCGAGGTCGCCGGCCATGGTCAAGTCGCTGCCGAACGAGTCGTCGTTGATCCAGAAAACGACCTCATCGATTTGTCTGACAGCCTTGATTCGTCTGTTGAAGGCGACGGGGACGACTCGGGCTCATTCAGCAAGTTCGATTTCGGTGAGGAGCTGAGTGGCGCGGCCGCCGAGGAGTACGAACCCGTCGAGAGCCGGGGCCGCATTTTTGCTATCGCCTTGCTCATGATTTTGCTTGCCGGTGTCGCCGGTGCCATTGCGTTGTTTCCTCGCGATGACGAGGCGCCCGCTGTGGTCGTGCCCGAACCCGTTTTGCTCGGCAATTACGTCGGCCAGCCAATCGAAGATGTGCGAGTCGACGCCAGGGTGAACGGCTGGGTGCTCACCGAAGAAGAGCAGCGGATCGATGACGTCGCCGTTGGTGAGATCGTGGCCCAGACTCCCGTCGTGGGTACCGAGCTCGAAGAAGGCGCTGCAATCAACGTCGTCGTGGCTTCAGGTGCAGTTCTCCGCACGGTTCCAGACGTTGTCGGTCTCACTCGCCTCGATGCGGTGGCGCGCCTGGGCAATGCTGGTCTCGTGCTCGGCACCGTCGACAGCACGGTTTTTGATGAAGAAGCTGAGGTCGGGATCGTCTTGGCATCGACACCAACGCTGGGTGGTGAGGTGGAAACCGGCACGGTCGTCGATCTCGTGGTCAGTGCTGGCCCGGCACCGCGCATCGTCCCTGATCTGAACGGGTTGACGCTGGTCGATGCTGATGCCGCGATCGTTGGGCTCGGCCTCGTGCCGACGCTGGTCGAGGAATACTCGATGACTGCGCCGCAAGGAACAATCATCTCGGCATCACCTGCTGCCGGAGCCGAGCTGGCGCGGGGTGACGCCGTCGAACTCATCGTGTCGCTTGGTCTCCCATTCGTCGTGGTTCCCGATCTCACCGATCTCCGGGGCGGAGAAGCCGATGAGCAGCTGACTGCTGCCGGCTTTGTCGTTGTCGACACAGTCGGTCCACCGAATGGTGAGGTGCTCGGAACCGACCCACCGGCAGGTGAGAGCCACCGACATGGCTCAGAGATTCGCATCTTCACCCGACAGCGTTGACAAACGTGTTCGGTGTCACAACAGCATGATTGATGGTGTCGCGCTCCACAGCGCGCCGTAGGGTCCCGCAGTGGCCCGCCTCGATCCCAGCGATGAGCACGATGAACCGGCTCGCCTGACGCCGCTGACCGACAGCGGTGCCGGCTCGCTGCCGATGTCGGTGGTGCCGTGGACGCTGTTGATGGCTCGTCGCCGGGTCGCCGGTCGGGCGCAGCGGCACAGCGGCTTTCAGTCCATTGCTCTGATGTTCGTGCTCGGTGCAATGTTCGCGGTGAACATCAGCGTCACGTTGGTGGCCGTTGTGATCCCGACGATTGCGTCCGATCTCGGAGCGAGTGAGTCCACAGTCGTGTGGGCCGTGACAGGTCCGATTCTTGCCGCCGCGGTTCTGGGACCAACGTTTGGAAAGATCGGCGACCAGCGCGGCCATCGGACGGTGTTTCTGTCTGGGCTGCTCATGAACGCCGTCTTCACGCTGCTGGTTGCGTTCTCTTGGAACGGGGTCTCGTTCGTCAGCTTTCGTCTGTTGGCCGCGGTGGGCGGGGCGGCCATTGGGCCGTCAGCCTTGGCCTTCATCAATCGGCTCTTTGGTCCCGACGACCGAGCGACGGCGCTCGGATTCTGGTCCTTCGTCGGTGCAGGTTCGCCAGTCATCGGAGTGGTAGTTGGAGGGCTGGTCATCGACAGTTGGGGCTGGCGTCCCGTGTTCTGGTTCCAGGCCCCGCTGGTGTTGATCGCCATGATCGCAGCCGGGTTTGTGCTCCCCGAAACCTCGCGTCGGGCGCGGGAACGATTTGATATTGCCGGGGCCGTGATGCTCGCGGCGGCGGTCGGTGGTGGTCTCATGGCGGTCACGCTCGTGGGACAAACGGGCCCTACTCCGCTCGTGCTGAGTCTCTTCGTGGGTTCGCTCGTCGGGTTGGGAATCTTCACCAGAATCGAGCAGCGTTCGCCTCATCCCCTGATTCCGCCGCGCTATTGGAAGATGCGAGGATTCGTTGTGCCGACAACGGTCCTCACCTTGCTGTTTGCGGCCTACATGGGCAGTTTCGTGCTCACCCCGCTCATGTTGCAGTCCGGTCCCTTTGGCTTCACTGCGGCCCAGACCGGACTCGTCATCATCTGTCGACCGTTGCTCTTTGCGGTCACCGGTCCGATCGCTGGCTCGTTGGCACCAAGACTGGGCGATCGGCTTCTCGCCGGGTTCGGTACGTTCTGCGTTGCGTCCTCAATGTTCCTGCTCAGCATGGCCCGGCCCGGCCAGACACTGCTGTTTGTTGCCCTTGCGTTGGGCATTGCCGGGATCGGAGCGGGCGCCGCAGCTCCGGTATTGAGTGCTCGAGTGGCCAACACTGTTGCTGCGGAAGATCTTGGAGTTGCCGGGGCCGCGCAACAAATGGTGCAGCAGTTCGGGCTCGTGATCGGAATTCAGGCATTGCAGGCGTTACAGACCACGCTTGCCACCGAGGAAGCAGATGGCTCGGTCCTGAACGACACCTTGATCCGGAGCTACAGCGTTTCGTTTCGGGTTGCCATGGGGATCGCCCTCATCGGATCGCTCTTCACGTTGGCGCTACGTCGCTTCCCTGCACAGCAGCCGGCTACCGGCCAGACTGCCAACTAGGTCTCCGGATCCTCAGCAGTCATCGCGGCAAGCCGCTCGTACATCTCGACGGCCTCGTCACCTGGCGCCTGAGCTTGCAGCATCATGAGTCGAGACGCGTCGCCTTCGACGAAGATCTTGCCGCCGAGAAACGCTTGCATGACGGCCTGCTGATCTCGAGTCACGAATGCAGCCTTCGATGTTTCGTAGTCGACGGTGATGGTGAGCTCTGGTTCCTCGATATGTCCCTGCTCGATGATCAGCTCGCCATTGCTGGAGTCGATGTGGCCATCAAGGTTGCCGTCGCGATGAGGAACGTCAGTGATGATCACGTTCAGTTTGACGGCAACCGGAGGATCCGGAATTCGTTCGGCGAACTCTTCTCGGAGCTCTCGAGCGGCTTGGATCCACTCGTCGGAGAGGAAGAGATGGGTGGTTTCAGGCACGAGATGGACGCTCCGGACAGGTGCTGGGACAGGTTGTCTCAACTGGTGGGGACTTTAGCCAACGCTACCTGGGCACTACGATCCTGAAGATGACCGCCGCTTCGAGTGACGACAAACCCAAGAGCGGCCGACAATTGCGTCTCGAAACGCGAGAACGAAATCCGGTGTGGAAGAACGCGCCGATGAAGATCGACATGAGTACGTGCATCAATTGCGATGCCTGTCTGCGGGCTTGTCCGAAGCCGCTCGGGGCGATTTTCAACCACGGAATCGACGTCGTCATCATCCCTGAGCTCTGTTCGGGATGCGACAAGTGCCTTCCTCCGTGCCCGGTCGATTGCATCCACCCGGATCCTGATTGGACCCCTGCTCCCGACGCATGGTGGGACGAACAGGAATTCGAGGATCCCTATGCCTGATCTTGCAGCTGTTCCGCGAGGTCGGCGGAGGTGAATGAACAGGGCGTTCTGGAGTTGGTTCGCGAGATAGCGCTCGCGCTACCAGAGACGTCCGAGCGCCTCAGCCACGGTGCGCCTACCTTCTTCATTCGGAACAAGAAGACGTTCGTCATGTTCATGAAGGACCACCACGGCGACGGTCGCGTCGGAATCTGGGCCAGTGCCCCCGCTGGTGTGCAAGCAGAACTCGTGGAACAGGATGGCGAGCGCTTCTACGTTCCGCCGTATGTCGGACACCGTGGATGGATCGGCCTGCGACTCGACATCGATCTTGATCGGGAGGAGCTCCTCGGTGTGATCACCGATGCCTACCGAAACGTCGCGCCGAAGACGTTGGTCAGACTTCTGGACGAGGAAAATCCCACCTAGAGCCGTCCACAGGGGGGATAGGTTGGATCAGTGTCTGTTCGCACCGATTCCGTCAACGAAGGCGCCGAGCCAGAGTCGAGTCGCCTGAGCCGTGAGGATGTGGCCCATGTCGCATCGCTCGCCCTGCTCGAGCTGACCGATGCCGAGCTCGACGAGTTCACTGGTCAGCTCGACGCCGTGCTTGAGCACGCCAAAGACATCGATGCACTCGATGTCGGCGATGTTGAGCCGACGTATCACCCGTATCCAGTAACGAACGTGTTTCGCGACGACGTGGTGGAGCAGCTCGACGTCCACGACGCTGCGCTCGCCATGGCCCCCGAAGCCGAAGATGGTCAGTTCCGAGTGCCGCCAGCACTGGGGGAGGAGCCATGAGCACTGCCATCGAAATCGCCGCCGCAGTGAGCGCTGGGGAACAGACAGCGAGCTCTGTCCTCGAGTCGTACCTGAGCCGCATCGACGATCGAGAAGCTGAGATCCACGCCTTCAATGCGGTGACCGCTGAAGAAGCGCGGGCGACCGCAGCGGCGATTGATGCGAGCGTGGCTGCGGGTGAGACCGTCGGTCCGTTGGCTGGCGTTCCTGTCGCGCTGAAGGACAACATGTGCACCACCGGGATCGCGACCACTTGTTCGTCGCGAATGCTCGAAGACTGGAAGCCGCCCTATGACGCCACCGTGGTGGAACGGCTGCGCGAAGCAGGCGCCATCATGGTCGGTAAGACCAACCTCGATGAGTTCGCGATGGGCTCATCGACCGAGAACTCGGCGTTCGGGGTCACACACAACCCGCTCGATGTCACGCGAGTGCCGGGTGGTTCTTCGGGCGGTTCGGCAGCAGCAGTTGCTGCGGGATTCGCTCCTCTCTCGCTCGGATCAGACACCGGTGGTTCGATCCGTCAGCCGGCGGCACTGTGTGGTGTCGTCGGGATGAAGCCGTCCTACGGGGCAGTGAGCCGCTATGGCCTGATCGCCTTTGCCAGTTCGTTGGATCAAATTGGGCCCTTCTCTGCCACTGTTGCCGATTCTGCGTTGCTCTACAGCGTGATCGCCGGCCACGACGCGCGGGATTCGACCTCAATCCCGCTCCCTGTTCCCGACGTTCAAGCCACGCTCGACGATGGTGTCGAAGGGCTTCGAGTAGGCATCATTTCGGAGTTGATGGGGGAGGGGCCACTCGAGGGGTTCGAACCCGAGGTTCTTGCTCGTGTTCGAGATGCAGCCAACGCTTTGGCTGCGGCGGGCGCCACGGTCGCTGAGGTCTCGGTGCCGTCGACGATCTATGGCCTTTCGGCCTACTACCAAATCGCTCCCGCCGAAGCGTCGTCGAACCTTGCACGGTACGACGGGGTTCGTTATGGGCATCGCGAGCCTGGCGGCGTCAACACCGCGGCCATGATGAAGGCCTCGCGGACAGCGGGATTCGGTCCGGAAGTCAAACGACGGATCATGCTCGGGACGTACGCCCTCTCGGCCGGCTACTACGACGCCTTCTACGGCAAGGCCCAGCGGGTGAGGACTCTCATCATCAACGATTTGGCCAAGGCGTATGCCGACTTCGACGTGCTGCTCTCACCGACGTCGCCTTGCGTCGCCTTCCCCATCGGCGCAAAGAGTGACCCGCTGACCATGTATCTGAACGACACGTGCACCATTCCGTCGAACCTCGCGGGCCACCCGGCGATCTCGGTCCCATTCGGGACCGGTGCGGATGATCTTCCGGTCGGTGTCCAGGTACTGGCCCCGATGTTGGGTGAGGCCAAGATGTACACGGTTGCTCGAGCGATTGAGCTTGCAGCATCGGGAGGACAGTCATGACCGACATCGAACAGCCAGTCTCCTCAACGATGCTCTCCGCGTGGGAAGTCGACTCGAAGGTCGAACGCGAGACGAGCCATCTCCCGGCCGAATGGGAGATGGTGATTGGTCTCGAGGTCCACGCTGAACTTGCGACCGAGACCAAGATGTTCTCTCCCGCGCGGAATCACTTTGGTTCTGAGCCCAACACCAACGTGCATCCCGTCTGCCTTGGGCTTCCCGGAACCCTGCCGGTCGTCAACGGCAAGGCAGTCGAACTCTCGATTCGGCTCGGGCTGGCGTTGAACTGCCACGTGCAGCGCTGCGTGTTCGCCAGGAAGAACTACTTCTATCCGGACATGCCGAAGGACTACCAGATCAGTCAATACGACCGACCGCTGAACATCAACGGTTGGCTCGAGTTGGCATCTGGCCACACCATTGGGATCGAGCGGGCGCATATGGAAGAAGACACCGGCAAATCGACGCACGTCGGCGAGTCCGGTCGAATCCATGATGCTGGCTATTCGCTTGTCGATTACAACCGAGCCGGTGTGCCTTTGATCGAGATTGTCTCGCATCCCGACATTCGGGGTCCCGAAGAGGCCAAGGAATACGTTGCTGAGCTGCAGCGCATTCTGATTGCTGTCGGGGCGAGCGATGGCAAGTTCGAAGAAGGCTCACTTCGTGTCGATGCCAACGTTTCGGTACGACCCGCAGGCTCTGATGAGTTGCGCACCCGTTGTGAGGTCAAGAACGTGAACTCGCTGCGTTCCCTCGGTCGAGCAATCCAATACGAGACTCAACGCCACGTCGACCTGTACCTCGCTGGTGACCGCCCGGTGCAAGAGACTCGCCATTGGGATGAAGAAGGCGGTCGAACACGGGCGGGACGAAGCAAAGAACAAGCTGAGGACTACCGGTACTTTCCCGATCCCGACCTCGTCCCGGTTGACCCGTCACCAGAGTGGATTGAAGAGATCCGCCAGTCGTTGCCGGTACTTCCTCGAGAGCGTCGACAACGGCTCGTCGACGCTGGCGGCACCGCGCAAGCAGCCGCACTGGCGGTCGAACGAGACCTTGACCAACTGGCCTTCGATGCGATGTCTCAGGGAGCTGACCCTGAGCGGACCTTGAAGCATGTAGCGAACAACTTGGCGGTCGACGGTGCACAGACGCTGGACCCGTCGAATTTTGCCGAGTTGGTGAAGCTCGAGACCGGTGGTGGTTTGACGGCGACCCAGGCGAAGCAAGTTCTGGCCGAGATGGTCGAGACAGGGAACGCTCCCGGTGATATCGCCGCCCAGCGAGGGTTCGAGGCGATGGAGAGTTCTGAACTCGAGGGACTCCTTGATGGAATCATCGCCGCGAGCCCCGATGAGTGGTCGCGGTTCTGCGAGGGTGAGGCCAAGCTCCAAGGGTTCTTCACCGGCCAGATCATGAAGGCGACCAAGGGCCAGGCGGATGGCAAGGAAATCGCCAAGTTGCTGGCTCAGAAGTCGGCGGGCTGAAGCTCCATGCCGGTCACGGTCCGATCCACTGAGAACGATGCCGAATGGCTCGAGCAGTGGCTTGTTGTCGCCGCGGCATTTGGTGAACCGCCCGAGGCCCCGAAACCCGCTGATCAAGAGCGGATGCTGCGCTACATCGACTCGCAGTATTCACTCGTCGCTGTCGAAGACAACTCGATCATTGGCGGCACGGTCGGTGTGAGCTTTGATCTCGTTCTCCCTGGTGGAGCTCGAGTTCCGGCCAACGGCGTCGCTGGTGTCGGTGTTGCCCCGCATCGCACCGGTCGGGGAGCGATGAGAGGCATGCTCGAAGAGACGCTTCGTCGTGCCTCCACAGCGGGAGCGGCGGCCTCGCTGCTCATGGCTTCGGAATCGCCGCTGTACGGACGATTCGGTTACGGCTGCGCTTTCTCCATGGGGATGCACAAGCTCAACGTGGACCGAGCGGTGCTGGCCCGACCAGTTGATGACCCTGGAAGCATCGACTTGCTGATCGACCGAGAAGAAGCCAGACCGATCATGGTCGCCGCCTACAACTCGATTATTGACTCGTTGCCCGGTCAGCTGAGCAGGAATGACGTGTGGTGGGAGACGGTCCTCAGCGATGAGGACGGTTGGGTCGGCCCGGCCAAGCCATTTGTGGCCGTGCATCGCAACACCAGCGGAACGATCGACGGATATGCGCTCTACACGATCAGAGCGTGGGAAGGCGATTTCGCCTTGTCCCACAACACGCTCGTGCTCAACGAGCTGGTGACAGTTGATGCCGAGGTCGAGCTGGCACTGTGGAGTTACCTGCTCAACGTTCCTCTGGTTCGTCACATCGAGTGGAGGCTGGCGCCTGTCGAGCCTCGGCTCCGACATTGGCTCACCGACCGTCGACAACTCCAGACAACTGGCGTGATGGACATGATGTGGCTTCGCCCGATCGATGTTCCGCGACTATTCGCCGATCGGTCCTATCTGGTGGAAGGGTCGGTTCGGTTCTCGGTTGTTGACGAACTCTTCCCGGAGAATCAAGGGCCGTGGGAGCTGACGAGTGCTGGAGGCACCGGAGTGCTCAAGCCTGTCGAGTCGGCGCCCATCGAGCTGACCGCGGCCCAAGTTGGCATGGTGGTGCTCGGCGGAACCTCTGTGCTCGAACTCGCCGACGCCGGAATGATCAAGGGCGACCAGGCAGATTTGATTTCACTTGATGGGCTTCTCCGAACCTCCGTCTTGCCCTTCGCCGTGTCCAAATTCTGAGTCGAACGTCGGTTTGGGATCATCGAGTTCGTGTGACGGTTCGGTGACGTTGAGAATCTGGTAAACCAATCTCCGTCCCGGAACGTCTGTGTTGATGTGGATGTCTCGCTCTTGGCCAAACAGCGCCAACCCCGAAACCGACAACGCGGGACGCCTCGGCCGGGTGCAGCTGCCGGGAACGTGGGAGCGGCTCAAGTGACACAAGTGAATGATGTTGAGCTCTCTGTGCTCTACGAAGCGCACTATCGAGGGTTGGTCAAGCTTGCGTCGATGTATGTGGACGATGTCGAGACAGCGGAGGAAGTCACCCAAGACGCGTTTGTGAAGATGCTGTCTGGTCGCTACCGAATCGAACCGGGGAGGGAAGCCCCGTACTTGCGTTCGGCGGTGTTGAACGGAGCTCGCTCGATGCTGCGCAAGCGTCGAGTGCGACGGCTCCATGACCCCGAACCTCCCGGCACCGCGCCGTCGGCCGAAGTCGGTGGCATACAGGGTGCGGAGACACAGCGCATGCTCGTCGCGATGCGATCGCTGCCGGAGAAGCAAGCCGCCGTGCTCATTCTCCGTTACTACCTTGATCTCTCCGAAGCAGAGATCGCCGACACTCTCGGGATCGCTCGGGGGTCTGTGAAGTCTCATGCCCATCGCGGGCTGGCAAAGCTGAGCAATCTGTTGGAAGAAGAGCGGACGAATGACTGACGAACAGATGGATCAAGGTCCTGGCGGACGACCGATCGACGAAGAACTGGCATCGGCGTTGACCGAGCACGCCAGCCGCTTCGAGCCTCAACCCAACTCCTACATGCGGTTGCAGCGTTCGATAGAGGACACTCAGCAGGCACCACCTCGGCGCCTGCCTGGCCGCTACCTGTCTGCTGCTGCAGTTTTGTTCGTGGCTGTCGGAGCTGCTGCCTACGTGGCGACCAACGCTGGTGGCCAGGAAATCCAGACGCTTCCGCCTGCGCAGTCCTCGACAACAGAAGTTGCACCGTCGACAACCGAACCTCCGGCGCCATCGGCGTCATCGAACAACGATGCGACTGCAACAGGAGTTGCACCAACGACCACCGAGGCGTCGGAGACCAACGAGGTCGCCGACTCCTTGATCGCTGGACCTCGTCGGATGACCAAGCAGCAGGCCGCGGAAGACTTCATGGCCCTCATTCGGTTGCCGTTCGCCCGAATCGAAGTCGATGGTGATCTTGCGACGGTGTTCTCTTTCGATCCCGATGGAGAGCCAGGGGGTGCCGTGAGTGAACTCTTGCTCGTGGAGACACAGCTGAGCAACGGGCAACCCGGCTTTGCGGTTGCCAGGGCAACGTCGGCTGCTGCCGCAATTTCTTCTCCCTTGCCAGGGCAGAAGATCGAGAGCGGCACCGTCATCGTGACCGGCAGTGGCCAAGGTTTTGAGGCCAACGTTGGCGTGCGCATTTTCTCATCCTTCGATGGGTTGCTCTTCGATTCGAACGGTGCAATTGCGGGGAACTTCGGCGACGTTGCTCCGTTCGAGACCGAGCTCACGGTGACAGGTCGCGAATATGGCTGGATCGTGGCTCAGAGCGGAGGGGGCGCCGATGGGGTGACCGAACCGTTCTCCGCCGTGCCGATCGAGTGGGACGCTGGACTGGACTCCACGACATACACGGTCTCCCACATCCCGCCCGACGACCCCGATGGTGGCCTCAACCTTCGCAATCTCCCCACCGTCGACGAAAGCACGGTCCTGGACACTCTCCCCGCTGGGACTACTGGTCTGCGCCGTCGAGGCGACGTGCCCGCTTTCGTCGACGGTCAGGTCTTCTGGGCAGTCAGTACCGCCGACGGAAAGGATGGCTGGGTCAACCGCCGTTTTCTGGTCCGCGAGGATGAGGTCGCACCAGAGGTACTGGAGTCGATGGCCAGTGGCTTCTTGAACGAGTTCGCCACCTTCGGCGGGCAGTTCGCCGAATTCCAACCCTGGACGACGTCCAAGCCGGTTGTCATCGGTTGGCCCGTCGACATGATGTCGTTGGATTCGGCAACGGTTCGCAGCGCTGACTTCTGGTCGCAGGAACAAAACTGGACCGTGCCAGAAGAAGCGTTTTCGACGCCGACCGTGTCTGCGACGTTCGCCGATCTATTGGGCTTTCCGCTGTCGAGCGATGAGGCGAACACAATCGGCTACAGCTTCATTTCCGAGGCAGCCTCGATTCCCGTCTCCTCGCCTTATGGCTCGGTGCAGCCTGCGCTGGAGTCTCAACTCACCGGGTTGGCACGAGTCCATGTCGTTCCCACCTCTGACTTCTTGGGGAACGACTACCCAGCCTTCACGCTCTATGTCGAGTCTGGGCCGAACGGGCCGGCCATCGTCGGGGTCACGGTCGACTTCTGGATTCCCTGATCGCCCTCGGGTTCAGGCCATCTCGAATCGCCGGTCGCTGCTCTAGAATCAGACCGGCCGCTTCCCCCAGCTGTTGACTCGCTTGTTTGGAGTCCCTGATGTGGAACGCCTGTCTCTGGCTTGTCGTCGCCGGAACCCTTTTCGGCCTGGCGGCGTGTTCGTCGCCCGCCATCGAACCGGTACCGATCCTCGGGCTGCGCCACCCCGAGGAGTCACCCGGTTCGTTGAGTGCTTCTTCGACTGTCGGCGTGAATTCGAGCGAGGCGTGCGCGATTGTCGAAGCGACGCAACGTCCGCGACTCGACGGACTCAGTCCGATCGTAATCGCGATCCGGCTTGCGGAATCCCAGCGGAGCCTCGAAGCGCAATGCGGTCCGCCTCTTCCGGAGGATGTGATCTGTCGAGCTCTTTGGATGGCTCTTGCACTGGACCCCGTTGTCGTGGCGCAGCTCGAGCCGGGACAGGTCGCAGCTGCAAGTGATCTCAGGCGGTGGGCGGTTGAGAAGGCGGTCGCCGTTTCGTCGCCAAGGGAAGCCTCGGTGTTGGAAGAGTTGGATCGCCTGAATAGTCGACTTGCCGAACTCGATCCGATCGATGCTGCCAATGACCAGGAACGAGCTGACCTGATCATCGAGCGTTCAGCACCCGACCTGCTTGCAGGGCTCGACGTGATGCAATCGTTGTGCAACGAGCGCTAGCCGACGACCAACCAGTCGTCGCGTCTCCATCGGGCCACGAGCGGTACGGCTCGCGCCAGCATGAAGATCGACATGGCGAACCACAACCAACCAATGCCGGCCCCGGCCATGACGACCGCCGCCGCCAGCACGACGAAAAGGATGGCGGCTCCAACCATGCCTGCGGCGAGGAACGACAGATCGCCAGCACCGATGAGGATGCCATCGAGCGCAAAGACGACACCGTTCAGCGGTTGTTGAAGGGCGAGGTGGATCAGGATGAAGCTCGTGAGCGAGACAACCACAGGGTCGTTGCTGAAGAGTTCGGCGATGGGCTGTCTGAGCAGGAACACGGCAACGGCCATCACGATGCCGACTCCGATGTCGACTTCGATCATCCGACGGGTCGCAGCGCGGGCCTTGAGCTTGTCGCCGATGCCAAGCCACTTGCCGGTGAGTGCCTGTCCTGCGATCGCGACGGCGTCAAGAGCCAACGCGAGGGTCGACCAGATGCCAAGCGCAACCTGGTGCGCGGCGACGTCGGTGACGCCCATCCGTGCGGCCACCGCCGTGGAGAGCGTGAACGAACCTCGCAAGCTCATCGTTCGGATTACCAGGGCGCGGCTCGTGCCGAGAAGCTCGAGCATGGTTGCCCTGTCCGGCTTTGTTGATACCTGGTGGCTTCTGACCCACCGAACCACCATGGTGGTGGCGGCGACGCCAACGACGAACTGAGCAATCACGGTCGACAAGGCTGATGCCCCGATGCCATATCCAAGGCCGTTGATGAGGATCAGTTCGATCACGAGGTTCCCGACGGCTCCGACGAAGGCCAGCACGAGTGGAGTCTTGGTGTTCTGTCTGCCGTGAAACGAGCCGTTGGCTGCCAGCGCGACGAGCAGAAATGGGAGGCCGGGCAAACTGAAGAGCAAATAGCGTTCGGCGGCGACGAGAACGTCACCGGATCCTCCCAGAAGCTGAAGAAGCGGGCGCCCGGTCACTGCGAGAATCAGCGCTCCGGCGACACCAAGGATCAAAGCGAGCCAGACACCCTGCATCGACCGATGCGCAGCGTCTGACTCTCTATTGGAACCGATGAGTCGAGCCACGGGTCCCGTCGTGCCGTAGGCCAGGAAGATTGCCGCTGAATGAAGCGTCAGCAGAACGGTTGAGGCGAGCGCCAGACCAGCGAGTTCCGTCGTGCCGATATTGCCAACGATCGCGGTGTCTGCGAGGACATAAAGCGGTTCGGCGATCAAGCTGCCGAGAGCAGGCACCGCCAGTCTGGCGATCTCTCGGTCATAGGGACTGCGCAATTGCACCGGGGCAGTCTGCCGTCACTTCTGGTCGACCAATCAGGCACACCGGTGCGAGGTGATCAGGCGACGTCCATGTGATCGAGACGTCGAGCGGTCAACAAGATCGAGAGCCCGGCGATGACCAACGGGACCACGAATGCGGTGACCGTTGAACGGTCAGCCAGAAAGAGCTCGACGTCGGCCAGTTTGGCGAGAATCGACGAGGGATAGGTGCCGATCGAAACGCGAGCAGCACCACCGCCTGCGCGAGCAACGAACTGTTCCCAAATGAAGAGGTAGATCAAACCGATGATGAGCGCCCGCTTGAACAACAGCCCAAGCAACGTGAAGACCGCTGAGTAGACGATGGCAGCGATGGCGACCGCAAACAGGGTGCCGAAGAACAGCGAGCCGCTAAAGCCACCAGCCAGGATCGCGCACCCGACCAGACCGAACGTTGTTGCCGGAATAGCGATGGTCGTTGGGGCCAGCCAGGCGGCCGCAGCCAAGATCCAGCGGGGGGTTCGACGATGCCACAGGTACACCAACGTCTCGTCCGATTGGAGATCGCCGAGCGACGACGATCCCAACACGAGACTGATGATCGGTGCCATGAGTCCGAGTCCGTAGAACCACACAATGTCGGCGGCAGCCTGTGTCGGGTCGAAGGGATCGCTTGTGCCCACCGCGAAGCCGATCAGCAGCGCGACCGCGTTCAGCGAGCCAATGAGCACGAGTCGCCCGGTCGTGAGCTGATGGCGAAGAAAGAGTCGATAGAGAACGACGAACGCAGCGCCCATCATCCACCTCCGACCAGATAACGGAACACGCTCTCGAGGTCTTCGTCGAGTGGGGCTACTTCCACAAGACGGACATCGTGGGACTTGCAGACTGATGCGATCTCGCGTCGGAATCTGCTGGCATCGGCCGTCGTGAGTTGGAGTTCGGTGGCTGACTCGACAGTGCACCCAACGACGGAACCGGCACCGATGAGCGATGCGGCAACGGCCCGAGCGTTGTCACAGGACACGCGGAACCGCAGCGGCTGATTGTCCATCAAGCCTCGGATGCCTCGAAAGTCTCCCTGGGCAGCCAAGCGGCCTCGAGCAATCACGATGACGTGAGAGCCCAAGCGCTCGACTTCTTCGAGCACGTGGCTCGAGACGAGGACGGTTTTGCCCTGGCTGCCCAAATCGTGGAACAGCGAGATCATCTGCTTGCGTTGCCGAGGGTCGAGCCCGTTGAGTGGCTCATCCATCATCAGGACCATCGGATCATGGACCAAGGCTTGGGCGATTTTCACTCGCTGTCGCATCCCCTTGGAGAACGCGCCGACAGGCCGTTCGATATCGGGATCGAGCTCTACGAGGTTCAAGGCCCATCGAGCCCGTTCCTCAACGTTGTCGAGCTGGCTGAGGATGGCAGCGAGGCGAACAATGCTGAGCGCCTTCTCCTGCTCGAAGACGCCGTCCTGCTGAGGGACAAGCCCGATCCGGTTTCGAGCTTCGGCATCTTGGCGTGGATCGCCGCCGGCAACCCAGACTCTCCCGCTGCTCGGCGAAAGCTGTCCGGACATCATCCGGAGCAACGTCGACTTGCCGGCACCGTTGGGTCCCAGGAGTGCACTCACACCGGGTCGAACGGCAACCGACACGTTGCTGACCGCCACCAAACTCCCGAAGCTCAGCGAGACGTCGTACGCAACGACCGTGGCATCTGGTGGCGGCCACGCTGCAGGAGGAGGGGGAAGATTGTTCGTCGCTGAAACAGGTTGGACTGGCCGGGCTGGTGCGACTGGCTGGACTGGTGCGACTGGATGGGCTGGTGCGACTGGCTGGGTCGGGCGTGTCGGCGGCAGGGGAGCCTCGGGCCGTGCGGGTCCCGGTGGTGGTGGTTGCTCGGTCATCGACGAACCAAGAGTCGTCGGTACTTGAACCAGATGAAGCTCACCGAGATCGACATCCAACCGAACCAGGCCGCCCACAAGGTCCACGTCGGGTTGTCTCGCGTCGCCCACAATCCACGTTCGCCGTGAATTCGGAACACGAGGTCTCGCGGCAGATTCGGGAGGTTCGCCAGGCGAAGGTGAGGGGTGAGATCGGCGACGTCGACGAGCAGGTCGGTCACAATCGCCGAGGCGGGGAAGATGGCGAGGATGGTCGCGGTCGCAATCATCGAGCGATCGGTGGTGGCGGAGATGGCGAGCCCGACGGCAGCGAACATCGAGCCAAAGACAAGCGACGACAAGATGACTCGGCCGAGCGTGGCGATCCAATCCCAGAAGCCCGAAGGCCCGATGTCTTCCAGGGAGTATGCGATCAGCATGAGAAGCGTCGGGCCGAGCGTGACGATGAGAATCATCGCAACCACCGCAATGGCTTTCCCCAAGAGATAGGTCGGGCGGTTGAGCGGCGCGGCCAGATACATGCCCAGCATCCCGGTCCGACGATCAGGAGAAAGCAGCTCGGGAGCCACGAAGCCTGCGAACAGATAGATCGCAGCGATGACGTAGCCGTAGTAGCCGGCATAGGTCGGAAGAAACCCAAAGCCTTCAATCTCTTCGCCGAACAGGGCTGCGACTCCGATGAAGACAACCGCGGGAACGAACGCCGAGATAATGATGAGGACGGGCACGATCTTGAAGCGTGCGGCGCGGCCCATTCCCAGTGCAGTTTTTGCGCTGAACGTGATGAGCGACTTTTCTGCGCCGATCACTCCGGTGCGCGGGCCCGTATATCTGCGGTACCCCTGATCGAAAATTTGCGCTGATGTCGAGCTCTCTGACGGTCCATTGGAGGACGGGGCCGACGGAGATGGCGTGGTGTTGCTCATCCCAACCGATCCAAAAAGACGTCTTCGAGACTCAGCTTGCGGCGATGGAGTCGAGCGATGCCGATGTCCGCTGCGATACAAGCGTCTCGAGCGACATCGAACACGCGGTCGTCGACACCTTCCACGATCAGACGGCGTCCCGTGTGTGATGAGGGGAAGCCCTGCTGAGTGAGGAGTTCAGTCAATTGTGCAGCCTCGAGTTCCGTGCCGTCGATCTCGATCATGACCCCGATGGAGTCGGTGCTGACAAGATCGTCGAGACGGCCTGACGCCAGGGTTTGCCCCTCACCGATGATCACCACGCTGTCGCAGATCCGTTCGACCTCTTCGAGAAGGTGGGACGAGAGGATGACGCTGATGCCAAATGACGCGGAGACCGTTTGGATCAAGTCGAGCATGGTGTCGCGTTGCACCGGGTCGAGACCGTCGGTTGGCTCGTCGAGAATAATCATCTCGGGATCATGGGCAATGGCCTGAGCCAGTTTGACCCGCTGACGTTGTCCGGTGCTCATCGTGCCCATGGGTCGAAAGCGTTCTTCACCCAATCCAACCAACCAGAGTGCATCGCTGGATCGGGTTGTTGCTTCGGTTCTCGGAAGCCCATGAAGCTCCGCGATGTGGCGTACGAAATCAAAAGCTCGAACGTCCGGGGGAAGGGTGTGGTGCTCGGGCGCATAGCCAAGACGTGTCCGCACCTCGGCTCCTGCGCTCCACGGGTCACAGCCAAAGACTTCGAGGGTTCCGCTGTCGATGGGGTGAAGCCCGATCATCATGCCGAGCAGCGTGGTCTTGCCGGCACCATTGGCGCCGAGGAGCCCCGTGACACCTGGTTCGACGGCAAAGGTTGCGTCGGAGAGCACGGTGAAGTTGCCGTACTGTTTGGTCACCGCGTGGGCGGTCACGAGAGCCACCAGGGGAGTTTGGCAGTTCCTCGCATGCTTGGGGCGTCACGGGGGACCGTGTGAGGCACAATGATTCGCCCTGATGTCCGCCCCGTCCCCACCTCCTGCGTCGCCGCCAGGCAAAACGCTGCGCTTGCGCCCCTGGCAAAAGCGCGCGTTGGACGTCTATCAGGCAAGCGAACGGCCTGACTTTCTCGCTGTTGCGACGCCAGGAGCAGGGAAAACGACGTTCGCGTTGACCGCCGCTCGGCTCACGCTGCCGAACCTTCCTGGCCGGCTGGTGATCGTCGCTCCGACCAAACATCTCAAGGAGCAGTGGGCCGACGCCGCAGAGCGTTTCGGTCTTCATCTTGATGCGAATTGGAACCCGACAGACGGGATTCCGCCGGATGTACACGGAGTGGTGACGACATATCAGCAAATCGGGTCGTCCCCCGAGGCGTGTGCGCCGCTGGCAAAGGATGGCTTCGTCGTGCTCGATGAGGTGCATCATGCGGGCGAGGAACGCTCCTGGGGCGACGGAATTCGAGTCGCGTTCGACGGAGCGGCGCGGCGTCTTGCTCTCTCGGGCACCCCCTTTCGGAGCGACACGCGCACGATTCCGTTCGTCAATTACGAATCAGATCAGGTCGTCCCCGACATCGAGTACGGCTATGGCGATGCTCTCAGCGACGGTCGGGTCGTTCGGCCCGTGTACTTCCCTCGCTTTGGTGGGCACATGGAGTGGATGGCCCCAGATGGTGCCGTTCTCGCCGCAAGCTTTGAGGACGCACTGGCACGCACCCAGGCCAACCAACGATTGCGGGCCGCCCTCAGCCTGGACGGTGAGTGGCTGCCCACGGTGATGAGCCATGCTCACACCCAGCTGATGCGCATTCGGGAGCGTCATACCGACGCGGGTGGTCTGGTCATTGCTTCTGACCAGCAGCACGCCTGGGGTATCGCCAACCTCTTGCGGGATCGATTCCGAGTAAACGCCACCGTGGCTGTCAGCGAGGATGCGGATGCCTCGGCCAAGATCACCAAGTTCTCCGAAGGCAACGTTCCCTGGATCGTGGCCGTCCGCATGGTGTCAGAAGGCGTCGATATACCGCGCCTGCGAGTTGGTGTCTATGCGACGACGACCACGACGGAACTGTTCTTTCGTCAAGCCGTCGGACGCATTGTTCGTCACACGCCTGGTGGAGGTCTGCAGCGGGCCTATCTCTTCGTGCCAGACGACGTGCGACTCAAGCATTGGGGCGACACGATCGCTGAGGTTCGGCGTCATCGGCTCGAACGAAAGTCTGACGCCGAGACTGATGAGTTCGAAGCCGACGAGGATGCCGACGATCGTGACCTTGGTGATGCGGATCAACTCTCGCTCTTTGCGGTGCTATCTGCGACAGCAACCGACCTGCCGCCCGAGCACGACATCTTCGAAGACCATGAACAACCCGAACCGGAGCCAACGGTCGACGTCGAGCTCGATGACGAGCAGCTCACGATTGATCTCGCCGTATTGCCGCCGCCGGTTGCCGGCGTTTCGGGACGTCTGTCGAGCCGCAGAGAACGAGATCGTCTGCGTGATCTGAACGCCGAACTGGCTCGTCAGCTGGTTGGTCGGACAGGCCGAACCCATGCGGCCGTCAACTTTGAACTCAATCGACTTTCCGGCATCGGCAAGGTGTCACAGGCGACGGTCGAGCAACTCAAGCGACGGGCCAAAGCGGCAGAAGATTGGCTCGGCCGTGATGCCAAGCGCCAACACATGGCCAAATTCATCTGACCAACCGAATTCGACCGGCATCTCATGGGCTGGCAGGCTCTGGCCATGTATGAGATCGGAGACGTCCGCGTCACACCCGTCGTTGAACTGGCCAGCACCTCGGCGGTGCATTGGCTGCTGACTGAAGCGACCGCCGAGGGAGTGCTGGAGATCCCTTGGTTGGTGCCCGACTACGCCAACGAGCAAGGCAAGGTCAACATGACGATTCGGTCGTTGATCATCGAAAGCCAGGGCAAGACGATCATCGTCGACACTTGTCTCGGCAACGACAAGCCGCGAGCCGTCGAATACTGGAGCATGCGCCAGGGACCCTTCCTAGAGGATCTCGCTGCCGCAGGCTTTCCTGCAGAATCCATCGACACCGTGTTGTGTACCCACCTGCATGTTGACCACGTGGGCTGGAACACCAAACTGGTCGACGGCCAGTGGGTGCCGACCTTTGCGAACGCCCGCTACGTCTTCACCGAAAAGGAGTGGGAGTACTGGTCCGCCCAGACCGACGAGGAGGACGTGACGCTTCGTTCGGACTCAATCCAGCCCGTTATCGACGCCGGTCTTGTGGATCTGGTGGCAACGGATCATCAGCTGACTGACGAAGTTTGGCTCGAACACACCCCAGGCCACACGCCCGGACACGTCAGCGTCCGCATCGAGTCGAACGGTGCCAGGGGTGTGATTACCGGAGACCTCGCACATCACCCGTGTCAGTTGGCTCGGCCCGAATGGTCGAGCAGCTATGACGTCGATGCGCCGATGGGAATCGCCACTCGCCACAAGTTCTTCGGTGGAAATGCCGACACCGACGTGCTGGTGATGGGCACACACTGGGAGCCATGCGCCGGCCACATTCATTCCGATGGCGATGTGTGGCGACTCGAACCAGTTCGCTAGCGGACGGGATGGTTGGTCGCCAAGAAGTCCTTGGTGCGTGACCAAGCCAGCGCCGACGCGTCTTCGTCAAAGGTGTCGCCCGCTTCGAAGAACCAGTGCTTGGTTCCTTCGTAAAGATGGAACTCGGTGTCATTCTCGCCGAGACGAATGAACGACTCGGTGACGACCCGGTCCTCTTCGGTCACCATGTGATCGTCTTGCGCGTAGTGCCCCATGAAGGTCGCTTTGCAGTCGTCGAAGTCGAGCGACTGCGCTCCATAGAACACCACCACAGTTGACACAACGTCTGGCAATCGAGCCGAGATCCACAGCGCCATCGATGCACCCATCGACAGTCCGATCACGGCAATCGGATCGTCGGCGTTCGCCGAGGCGGCCCGGAGTGCATGCGCCGAGGACATTACGAGCCCGGAGAGCTCGTCGGGACTCAAGGCACCAAGCGCTGCTTCGGCCTCTTCCGCCGATTCCGCGAGCGTTCCCTCCATAAGGTCTGGGACGAGAACGGTGTAGCCAGCGGCGGCAATCGTTTTCGCAAAGTCACGAGCCCAGTCGTTCAATCCCCACCAGGAAGACAGAACAAGCACGCCGGGTCCGGGCTTTCCCCCAGGAGGATCGATCAGGAAGGCTTGTCCCGCGCGTCGGTCGCTGAACGGAGATGACGGCTCGTTCACGGTGGCGACCCTATCCTTCCCCTGTGGTCAGCCCCCTCCGCATCCTCCGGCTGTCTTGGGACTTCGTCTTCGAAGTCGCCAAGCGTTGGTACTACGGCGGAATTGGCGACCTCGCAGCCGGTGTCACGTTCTGGATCTTGCTGACCCTGCCAGCCGCGATTCTGGCCATGGTGTCTGCGCTGGGACAGATCTCCGCGATCGTTGGTCAGAATCTCTCCGACAACGTTGAGGACAACATCATCGAGTTCGTCGGTCGGGTGCTTTCCTCAGACAACACGGTCATCAACGACTCGGTGAGCCAGCTCTTCAGCCAGAACACCGGCACGCTCCTCACCTTCTCGATCGCCATCTCGTTCTGGACGATCTCTCGAGGATTCGCCGGGATGATCCGGGCACTCGACAGTGTGTATGAAGTCGAGAACGGCCGGCCTTGGTACACGACCCGCGTTGTCGCCTTGATCCTTGGGCTCGGGAGCCTGTTGGTGTCGGTTCCGATCGTGCTGCTGGAGATCTACATCTGGGGCCGTCTGGACGGAGGAGTCGAGGGCCCACTCCGATGGTTGTCCGCCATTGCCATCCTGGTGCTGTGGGCGTCGATGATTTTTCATTTCGGGCCGTCGATTCGGACGAAATGGCGCTGGGATCTTCCCGGTTCAATTGTCGCCGCGACGTTCTGGTGGGCACTGACCGAGGGTTTCCGCTACTACGTGGGGATTACCCAGGGCCGCAACGAGGTGCTCACCGCCGTCGGTGCGTCACTGCTTGCGCTGACCTGGGTTTGGCTGGCGGCACAGGTTCTTCTCATCGGAGCGGCGGTCAACACCGAGCTGGGAGCCCGGCTCGGCCTTGACCGCCGACGCTCCGAATGGAAGGTGGCAGATGTGTTCACCACCGGTCAGATGAAGAAGGTCGTTGTGCCTGATGACGACCCGGTCCCAGCTCGCAAGTCCGGCTGAACGTTCCTCAGTCGACAAGCGCTAACTCGAGGACCTCGTCGATCTCCTTCACCAGGTGAATCGTCATCTGTTCTCGGATGTCCTCAGGGACGTCGTCGACATCGTCACCGTTGCCAAAGGGAAGCAGCACCGTGCGAATCCCGGCTCGGTGCGCGGCGAGCACCTTTTGCTTGACACCACCGATTGGGAGAACTCGGCCCTGCAAGGTCACCTCGCCGGTCATGGCAACGTCACTTCGCACTGGCGTCTCGCTCAACAGACTGACGAGTGCGGTGGTCATGGTGATGCCAGCGCTCGGGCCATCCTTCGGGACTGCTCCCGCTGGGAAGTGCACGTGGATCTGCTTGCCCTCAGGTATGCGCACGTCCCATCGGTGCCCGTTGGCGCTGACGACCGATCGTGCGAGCGACGCTGATTCCTTCATGACATCGCCGAGTTGGCCCGTGAGCAGGGGATCCCCGGCTCCGTCGATCAGGGCAGTCTCGACGAAGAGCACGTCGCCGCCTGCGCCGGTGACCGCCAGCCCCGTGGCGATGCCAGGACGGTCGATGCGATCGGCGACCTCTTCGGTCGGCAACGCTCGCCCAAGGAGATCGCGAAGATCCTCGGGTGAGATCTCGATCGAGGAGGACGCGTCGTCTCCCGAGCGGCTCGCCAGGGTGGTTGCCGTCTTTCGCAGCACCTTGTCGATCAGCCGTTCGAGGGTGCGGACACCAGCCTCCCGGGTGTAGTCCGCCGCGATGGCAACGATCGCTTCATCGGTGATGGTGACCTCATCGCTCGTGAGCCCGTTTTGTTCAATGAGCCGTGGCAGGAGGTGGTCGGTTGCGATGGCTGCTTTTTCACGCGATGTGTAGCCATCGAGCCGAATGACTTCCATTCTGTCGAGAAGGGGTCCCGGGATCGTGTCGAGCACATTTGCGGTCGCGATGAACACTGCGTCGGACAGATCGAAGTCGAACTCGAGGTAGTGGTCTCGGAACGTCTGGTTCTGCGCTGGGTCAAGGACTTCGAGCAGGGCGGACGAAGGGTCGCCCTGCCAGCCAGATCCGAGCTTGTCGATTTCGTCGAGCAAGATCACGGGGTTCATTGATCCCGCCTCGGTGAAGGCCCGAACCAGGCGCCCCGGTCGAGCCCCGACATAGGTGCGTCGGTGACCTCGGATCTCCGCTTCGTCTCGCACACCGCCGAGCGCCACTCGCACAAACGAGCGTCCGAGGGTCTGTGCAATCGATTCACCCAGTGAGGTCTTGCCGACCCCTGGAGGGCCGACGAGCGCAAGGATTGCTCCGCCTCGGCGCCGGCCTGAGCCGGCGTTGCCTTCGACGCCGCGTTCTGCCCGCAGTTTGCGCACCGCCAGAAACTCGATCAGACGATCTTTGACCTCGTCGAGACCGGTGTGATCTGCATCCAGTACCTCTCGGGCAGTGGCAAGGTCGAGTTGGTCGGTTGAACGCTCACCCCACGGCAATTCGAAAACGGTGTCGAGCCATGTGCGAATCCAGTTGGCTTCCATCGATTCGTTGCCGGTTCGCTCAAGCCGATCAATCTCTTTCTTGATGGCGTCGATGGTGGATTCGGGAATGACGTTGTCCCCGATTGCGTTGTTGTCCCCGATTGCATTGCCCTCGAGATCTCGTTCGATGATGGCACTGAGCTTTGCCCGGTAGTCGCCGATGACGTCTTCGTCGCCCTCGTCGAGCTCGGACTTGATTGCCGCGAGTTGACGACGAAGGATCGCTTCTCGTTGGGACTTCTCGAGATCGTCGGTGACCTCGCGCTGAATACGTTCGCGCGTCTCCAATTCGGCAAGCGCTTCTTTTACCCAGGTGGTGGCAAGCGTGAGCCGGGCCGCGACGTCGACAGTTTCGAGCAACTCGATGCGGCGGTCGTGGCTGAGTTCTGGCCAATACCCGACCGAGTCAGCAAGCGCTCCGGGTGAAGAAATCTCGCGCAACGCGCCGGACATCCGGCGACCCCCGACCTTCTCCAACAAATTCGAGGCGGCGGCCCGATAGGTCGCGGCGAGGTCGTCGATTTCTGTGGTGGGATCTGGATCGACGATCGTTTCGGCTTCGACCCAGAGCGCAGATGTTGCCCCGATCACGCCGGTGCCTACTCGTGCTCGGTGCAGAGCACGAATCGTCACCGCGGGAGTGCCATCGGGAAGTGTCGAACGGTCCTCGATTGCGGCGACCACGCCGACTCGTGCGTAGCGATGGCTTCCTGCGGTCTGGTTTGCCGATGGAACGGCGACGCGTGGCACGAGTAAGAGACGATCGGCGGCGGCATTGAGCACGGTCGACGCTTCTTCTGACTGGATGGAGATGGTGACGACCATCTCGGGAAGCACGACGCCGTCGGTCAGTGGGAGGACGGGAAGGGTTTCAAGATCGAGGTCAGGATCACTGTTCGAGGCTGTTTGCGGTGAGGTCGGGGTGTCGGGAGATGTTGGAGCGGGCATTTTTGTTCCTCCAGGGGTTGCGTATTACTTGATTACACGTAATATCAGTCAACAGGGAATCACCACTGAAGTATTCCCGCCACGATGTGAACGTGGTCACCGCCGGAAGGCGGCAACAACCCCGCCGAGGCGAGTCGGACCGACGAATTGTCCACCGTCTGGGCCCATCCGATGGGCGTACGCCCACACGAGAACGAACGAAATGAGACGCCATCACATGGCTATGAATGAGAATTTTGAAGGAACAGGAAGAGGCGGGACCCGCCGAGGGTCCGGTCAGCGAGGCGGCCGTGGGCCTGGACAGCGAGGCGGCCGTGGGCCGCGTCGTCGTGAACGAGAGCAGGTCCCGTGCGATCCAACGGACGCAGCTGCATGGTTCAGCGGGCGCCTACCCGATGGCTGGTTCGACGGTCCGGTGACGGTCATCGTCGATCGCGACGAGATCCTTGTGACGGGGAAGTTGCGTCCACCGACTGACGTGCCTGAGGGCGCAGACGCCGCAAAGGTCGCTGCGGCCTCACGAATCGAAGGATTCCGCGATGAGACTCGTCAGGCCCGCATGGCGATTGCGGAAGCTGGTCAGCTCAAGTGGCTCCGCGTGGTGTCATGGGCCGCCACGTGTGGCGATGAGCACGTGACGTTTACGAATGCCGCAGTCCCGGTCATGACCAGGCTCCGGATCGAGGATCGCCAGATCCTCGACACGCTCATCGACTCAGGTGTTGCTCGCAGCCGCTCTGAGGCGATGGCTTGGTGTGTGCAGCAGGTTGGCTTGCATCAGAGCGAATGGATCGACCGCCTTCGTGACGCGATGTCCGAGGTGGAGCGCATTCGGGCCGAGGGCCCAGAAGCCCAGTAGATCAGAAACCCGCAAGCGAGTTTGGTGGTCTGTCCCTCTAGGGATGCCACCACTCTCCTTTGGACCGAGCGTGCTCGACCGCTTCGGGCAACATCACAGAATGATCTCCAGCCCTGGCCGCACTCGATGAGACGTTGGCCAGGGCTGGATCGATTGGCAGCGCCAAGTGCTCGGGAACCACAAGTCCCTCGCGAGGAGCGACGGCAAGTTCGGGAAGATCGGAGAGCGACTGGTCGCGGTGCGCCGCGTCTTGGTACCAGTGGAGCTCCTGGATTTGATGCCACTTGTCTGCACCCATCACCAGCACGTCGAAACCGACAGAGATATCCACCAGGAGTTGGTCGCTCGTGAGGGCGATGTCGAGCCAGGAGATTTCAGCGGCCACGGCCTCGAGAACCTGAAGTCTTTCGCTCAACCTGTCGTCGTTGAGATCGAGCTTTCCCAGTGCTGCCCGCGACACCGTCCAGACAACGATGTCGAGTTGATGGTGCTCCTTTGCGGCCTCACTTACTGCGAGGTGGGCAATGGTCGGCGGGTTGAACGAGCCCGGATAGACACCGCGCCGGGTGGTGGGCGGCAGTTGTGCCTTGCTCCTGGAATCTGTCATGTTCCCGGAAGGCTCGGCATCTGTTCGTCGTTGATCCACGACTCAATGAGTGCGACGGCGTTCGGGTTCATCCACTCGCCGACGAGTTCGACAAAGTCATCGGTTGACGCGCTGCGCCCGCCGAACTTGGCGGTCCAGGCCCTCAGTAGCTCGAAGAACGAGTCGTCGCCCTCGGTTCGGCGAAGTGCTTCGAGGGCCAAGGCGCCACGAAGATAGACATTTTGGCCGAAGAGCTCATCTGGATCGAGTCCGACGAGAGGCCCAAGTGCTGCGTTGTCCAACACACCGGCTGTTCGTTGGAACTGGTCTTGTCCGACAACAATCCCTGTCCAATACAGATCGGCCCACGAGGCGAAGCCTTCGTTGAGCCATATGTCGTCCCAGCTTGCAGGCGACACGTGGTTGCCGAACCATTGGTGGGCAAGTTCATGGGCCTGCACCTGTTCGACGAAGACGGAGTCGTTGGCCAAGGTCTCGATGCCAAACAGACTCAAGGTTTGGTTCTCGAGGGCGTAGCCCAGTTGTTCGGGAACGCCGACCAGCCCGTAGGTGTCGAACGGGTAGGGGCCGAAGATCGGCTCGAACGCCTCGATCATGGCCTCGTGGCGCCCCTCGATGACAGCGCTCACTTCGTCTGCCCGACTCGTCGGGAATACGTCCCGCAGCACGATGGGAGTCTCGCGCCCTGTCGTCTGTATTTCGGTGGTCAAGATGACGAAGTCGCCGATGACGACCGATGCCAGATAGGTGGCCATTGGGTCGTCCATGACCCAGACAAAGGTGGTCGATCCCTCGTTCGCGATCTCGCTGACCAGTAGGCCCGGCCCGGCGCCGATCAACCCCTCATCGACGGTCACCGAAATTTCGAAAGTGGCCTTGTCGAGAGGATGGTCGTTGCCGGGGAACCACGTCGCCGCGCCGAGAGGTTCTGCCGCGACATAACTACCCCAGGGCTCATCCAACCACCCGAGGTCAGTGGGAAATGCCGGATCGGGGACAGGCGTTGGCGTGCCGTGGTAGGTGATCTGAATCTGGCTGAGTGAGTCAGCGACGATCGTGCTGGTCGGTTCGACCGTGAGCTCGCGGCCATCGCGTGAGAAGGCTGCGTCGACGCCGTCGATTTGGATCTCGTCGACTGACATGCCGACGAGGTCGACGTTCAGCGAGCTGAGGTTCTGGGTTGCGAGAACGTCCAACGTCGCAACAGCTTGGAGCTCGGGGCCCGTTGCATCGAGAAGGATCTCGTAGTGCAAGACGTCATATCCGCCGTTGCCCAGACTCGGGAAGATCGGATCCCCGATTGAGTCGGCCCCGGCGACGACGTCGCCCTGCAGGGTCGGTAGTTCCTGGGTATCGCTGTTCGCAGTCGTGGTTGGAATGCGGTCATCGGCAGATGAGGAGGTTGGCCCCGACGTCGGGGCCCCACCACTGTCAGAGGGGCACGCGGTGGCCAGCAGGGCAAGAGCGCAGAGCACCGGAATTAGTCGGCGGGAAGAGCGACGGTCGAGAAATGGCTGTCGAGCCGCACTGTGTTCGCTCCCTCGTTTGCTTCCGGTCACTTACACAGTTGACCAGATGCGGCACCTGAAACGTTGGCACCGACCAGGGAAGGCTGAGGGCGATCTTGAGCTGGTAGCCAGTGGACCCTGACCCGCTACCGTTTCGACGGTGAGTGATCCCGTTACCCGAGTCATGATGGCGCTTCATCCGCAGGTCGAAATTGATGACTCGGGAGAGCACACCGTCGGGCGGGCTGACTTCCATCCCGAACCCGAACACCGGGGAATCGCTGGTCTACTTCACGGGGGACTTGCTGCAACGGTGCTCGATCACGTATGCGCCCGAACTGCGGCGGCTGCGCTTGGCATGCATGTGATGACCGGGAAACTCGACGTGCGGTATC
>CALHCB010000009.1 GCA_937930695.1 uncultured Acidimicrobiales bacterium
GATCGGCACCGAGCTCGGGGCAACCGGCCTTGCGGTCATCTGGCCCACCGATCTGATATCCGGCATCACGCTCACGCCCGTTCTCGGACCAAGCCAAGAGGCCATTGACGAGAGTTTCTCTGGCAGGACAACCCGGATGGATCTGTCGTCGCTTCTCGAATTGCGTTGGCAAGGTCAGATCGATGGCGAGCCACTGTCCCCTGACGAACTCGCCGCCCTCGCCGACGCGAACCGAGCGGTTGTTCGAGTTCGAGGGCGATGGGTTCGAGTCGAGAGTGATCAGCTACGACGCCTCGGTGAACGTCGAACGGTTGGTGCGGGTGCCGCGCTCGCTGCTGCCCTCGGCGGCGGGCTCGATCTCGGTGGCCCGCAAGAGGCAACCGTTGAAGTTGTCGGACCGCTCGCGACGCTTGGAGATCGATTGCGCGGCCTCGACGGCCTCCGTGCCATCGAGCCCCCGGACTCCTTCACTGCCGAACTTCGTCCCTACCAAAACCGTGGTCTCGCATGGATGAACGAGATGGACGAACTCGGGCTCGGAGGCGTTCTCGCTGACGACATGGGACTTGGTAAGACCATTCAGCTCTTGGCCCTCCATGCACACCGCCACGCGCAGATGGGACCCGAGGCTGGCCCGACTCTGGTGATCTGCCCGACGTCGGTTGTCGGAAACTGGGAACGTGAGACGAATCGCTTCTCCCCCAAGACGATCGTCCTGCGATATCACGGCGTGTCGAGATCACTCAGCGAAATCGAGCCCGATGCGATCGTGCTCACTTCCTATGGCGTTGCTCGACGAGACGCTCCTCGTTTGGCCGAAATCGAGTGGGGTCTCGTGGTCGCTGATGAGGCCCAGGCGATCAAGAACCCCCGTTCTCGTACAGCCCGGGCACTCCGCACCATCCAATCTGGAACCCGATTCGCACTCACCGGTACCCCGATCCAGAACCAGCTCGTCGACCTGTGGGCGATTCTTGATTGGACCACTCCCGGGCTGCTCGGTCCTCTCGAGCGATTCCGCCGCGAACTGGCCGCACCGATCGAACGAGACGGCGACGCCGAAGTCACCGCACAACTGAACCGCCTGCTCCGGCCGTTTCTGTTGCGCAGACGCAAGACTGATCCCGATATCGCTCCGGATCTCCCACCGAAGACCGAGACCGACGAGATCGTTCCGCTCACCGAAGAACAAGCCTCGCTCTACGCCGCCGTCGTTTCTGAAGTCATGGCCGAGATCGCGGCAGCCACCGGGATCGAACGACGCGGCCTTGTGCTGCGACTTGTCACTCGCCTGAAGCAGGTCTGCAACCACCCAGAACACCTGCTGGGCGAAGATGGTCCGCTCGAAGGGCGTTCCGGCAAGTTGACGGCAACCGACGAACTCCTCGACGTGATCGTCGAAGGAGGCGAGGCCGCGCTGGTCTTCACCCAATACGTGACCATGGGCAAGCTGCTCGAAAGCCACTTCACCGAACGGGGACATCGAACGATCTTCCTTCACGGCGCGCTCAGTCCGCAGGCCCGAGAAAAGCTTGTCGACTCCTTCCAAGCAGGCGAGGCAGATGTGTTCGTCGTTTCGCTGCGAGCTGGAGGCACCGGTTTGAACCTGACAGCGGCCACTCACGTCATCCACTTCGATCGCTGGTGGAACCCAGCTGTCGAGGACCAGGCCAGCGACCGTGCGTGGAGAATCGGCCAGGACCGTCCCGTGCATGTGCATCGATTGATTTCTGAAGGGACAATCGAAGATCGGATTGCTGCGTTGCTCCGCGACAAGCGCTCGGTGGCTCAAGCAGTCGTCGGGGCGGGAGAAGGTTGGATCTCCGAACTCAGCGATGACGATCTTGCCGAGTTGGTTGCGTTGTCTGGGGACGGTGGCGAATGGTGACAACGCCAGGTTCTGGTTGGGGCGGCGCGTGGCTCGGGCTCATCGAACGTTCGCGACGCTTTGCTTCGAGTGATCTCGAGCGAGGACGGTCCTATGCCCAACACGACTGGCAATTCGACGTCGATGTCGAACCGGGTCAGGCATCGGCATTGGCTCGTTCCGGGCCTCGTCTGACCTACCGCGCCGTTGTGACCGCTCCGGTTCTTTCCGACGACGCGTGGGATCGATTGTTGAAGATCATTGCCGAGTCGTCAGTTCGTACCGCCGCGCTGTTCGACCGCGAACTCGACATCGACATGATTGGTGAGGCTGCCGCCCTCGACGTCAAGCTGTTTCCGGCTGCGAGCAACGTCAAGACATCGTGTGATTGCTCGACCATCGGCAGCCCGTGCAAGCATGCGGCAGCCGTTCTTTACGTGCTCGCCGACGCTTTCGACGAGGACCCATTCGACTTGCTCCTCTTCAGAGGCATGGAGGCCGACGAGGTGATTCGCCGGGTGGGTGAGCTCCGGGCGGACCGCGATGGCGTCGACCAAGAGCCCGAGGAGCCCGGTGAGGGTCCAACGAGCAGCCAGACTCCTCCGTCTCCAGCAGCCGAACCAGCACTCATCCCGGCAGAGATGGCATGGTCCCGCCACCCAGGCCCGGTTCCCGTGAGTCTCAATGACCCAACCAACCCGCCAGCCGAGATCGATTTCGGTTCGAACCCACCGCGCTCCGCCCCGTTCACGGCGAGAGGCCTCAACTCGCTCGCCAATGAAGCGGCGACACGCGCATACGACATGATCGCCAACGGAACGCCGGCATTTCTCGGACTAACCAGAACGGTCGATCTGGCTCGACGCAGCGCTGATGCTGAAGGCACGAGTCGCTGGGCCGAAGTTGTGTCCGCATCTCCATTTTCCGGGCAGGCCCTTCGCCAGCGGGCCGCAGCTTGGCGCCTAGCCGGACAAGCCGGGATATCCGTCCTCGACAATGTGTCCGACACCGTCAAGGTCTCTGACGAACTGCAATTTCGCCAGGACACGGCGGGCGCGTGGTTCCGCTTCGAGAAACAAGCAGGGCGATGGACCATGACAGAGGGACCGCTCGACGAGCCCGGAGATTCCCCTCCGGTGAGCCTGGCCGAGTAGTTTCGCTCCACGGTTTTGTTGACGCGTCGAGAACCTCTCCTCTCGCGATCGACCGCCAACGAGAAGGGACCCTCATGAGCGATACCGATCTAGATCCAAACGAACTCAAGATGTTCAGCTTCAAGGTCTGGAGCTACAAGATGGGCGAGCAGGTCGCCATGCTTGTGCATCTTGGCGATCGCCTCGGCCTTTATCAGGCAATGGCCGACAAGGGTCCGATGACCAGCCAGGACGTTGCGGATGCTACTGAGCTCCATGAACGGTTCGTCCGAGAGTGGCTGATGGGACAAGCCGCAGCAGGGCTCATTGATCATCCGGAGAGCGGCGTCTTCGAACTCAGCGAGATCCAAGCCGCGGTGCTGGCCGCCGAAGACACCTCGATCAATTTCTCCGCCGGCGCGTTCCGTGGTGGGTTCGAACCCGCACTGCTGGATGCCATCGCAGACTCGTTCAAGACAGGCATTGGCATCACCTATCAGCAACAAGGGAGGGCGGCAGCGGCCGGCCTGGCCCGAATGACAGGTGTGAGGAGCAGGCTTGAACTCACCTCGGTAATTCTTCCCGGCCTTGACGGCGTCGTCGCAAAGCTCGAAGCCGGGGCCCGGGTACTCGACATTGGTTGTGGCGCTGGCGTCACGCTGGCATGCATCGCCGAGGCCTATCCCAACACGACCTGCGTCGGGTATGACCCGTCCGCGAACGCCATTGAACTGGCTCGGGACGAGGCAGCGCAGAAGGGTCTCGACAACTGTGAGTTCGTTGTGGCCGGAGCCGAGGACATTCCCGCCAATGCCGACTTCGACCTCGTGCTCTGCTTTGACTGTCTGCACGACATGCCTCGACCTGACAAAGCAGCGACCGCGATTCGACGGGCAATCGCCGACGATGGCACATGGCTGATCAAAGACATCCGGTCAACCGGCGACTTCGAGAAGGACAAACGCAACCCCTTGCTCGCGCTCTTCTACGGCTTCTCTGTCGCCTCTTGCCTTCAATCCGCAATGTCAGAACCAGACGGACTTGGTCTGGGCACGCTCGGTTTGCACCCTGAGGTGGCGGAGAATCTCGTGAAGGACTCCGGCTTTTCTCAGATTGAGACCCACGACTTCGATGATGCCGCGAACCTCTACTACGAGGTCCGCGTGTGAGCGAAGGCGACGCCGAGTCCCACAGCCATGGGGGACACAGCCATGGGGGGCACAGCCACGGGACGACCAAGCCGTTACGAGAGGAACGACGACCCCCTCGAGACGACGTCGAAGAGATCGTCCCAGGCATTCTTCGGATTCAACTCCCGATCTCGCTCCCTGGGCTTGGTCACGTCAACTGTTATGCCATGGAGGATGCTCGGGGTGTCACGCTTGTGGACCCAGGACTTCCTGGTCCTCGCACGACACTCGCGCTGCGCAAACAGCTCAAGTCGGTAGGTCTCGCCCTGCGAGATGTTCACACGGTCGTTGTGACTCACTCCCACCCGGATCACTTCGGACAAGCTGGGGTCTTGCGCCAGCGGTCTGGCGCCGAGGTGATCACACACCGGAACTTCCGAACGTTCCTCGATCCCGAGTCCGAAGACGACGATTTCGATCTTGATGTCGGCGTGACCTCCTCAGATCGGACAGCGGAACTTGCGGACCGTTCCAAGGCGATGGTTGCGGCAGCCCGCAACACGCCCCAACGACACGGGCCACTTTCGTCCCAGACTCCATGGGGTGGCTCGCCCTACATGTTGCCTCGTTCTCGCCAACTCAAGTACAAGGTGATGCAGTTCACTGCGGGGCGACTGGTTGCCACACCATCGCCGACCAAGCGAGTGGTCGACGCCGACGTACTTCAGCTGGGGAACCGGGATTGGGTCGCCGTGCACACTCCGGGCCACACCGTCGATCATCTCTGCCTGTATGACCCGAACGACGGAATCATGATCAGCGGCGATCACGTACTGCCGACAATCACACCCCATATCTCTGGAATGGGAGAAACCTCCGACCCGCTTGGCGAGTTCTTCAGCAGTCTCGACCGGATGAAAACATTCGACCAAGTGAGCACCGTCCTGCCGGCTCATGGCCTGGAGTTCAACGATCTCGGCGCCCGAGCCATGGACATCAAGGAACACCACTTCGAGCGGCTCGACACGTTGCGAGAAGCATCGGACGAACTCGGACAGGGCACCGTCGAGCAATACATGCGGAGTCTCTTCGCCGAGCGATCCTGGGGGGCGATGGCCGAGAGCGAGACCTACGCCCATCTCGAGCACCTTCGTCTCGCCGGGGAAGCCGAAGCAGATGAGTCCGGTGCTGAGCTGCGGTACTCCTTCGGGTAGTCCGCTCCTTGGTGTGAAGAATCGGGCCCGGTGGCTGCGCCAGCAGAAGCGACGCATCCAAGGTTCCCGGGCAGCACACGCCGAGACGATTTGAGCCGCTGGGCCCGATGGCCCAGTCACCCGGAACATTTCCCTACGGCGACCGAACGGCAAAATCCCCTAACCAAAGGGGTTTCCACCACGTAGAGCGGGTGGAATCACCTAGTTCATATGGTTCACCACGCTGCGTGCCGGTAGTGTGCGCAGCGGGCAATAGCGAGTGGAGGCATACCGTGAACATTTTCACGCATGCTGGTCCTCCGGGGACCAGTTTTTCGAAGCGATTTCTCAACCGAACGACGCGACAATCGCGTCGCGGTGGCGGCATCGTCAGCAGAGCACTCGGCGCGATGGTGATCATCGGAGCAACCCTTGTTGCCCTCGTCGCACCAGCGGGAGCAAACACCGAAGCTGGTACCTGCGTCACTGTCGAATTCGGCGGCGAGCTTGGTGGCATCGCAAACGCCAACCTGCTCGACCCCATCAACCCGGTGACACCGCAGGTTGCTGTTGATCTCCCAGCCGGTGAAATCACCATTCCTGAGGCCGTCTCCACCGATGGGTACCCGACCCGAGTCGATGTCACCCAGACCTCAGAAATCTGGGTCGTTGAGTTCATCGGCGCCGATGGCAGCATCGTTGGCACGTCGGGTCAGACCCAGGATGTCCCAGACCGCATCGCCGAAGGAATGTGGACCGGTCCTTTGGGAACGGTCACGCTCTCGGCTCCCGCGGTTGCGGTCCAGGCGGCGCACCGTCCAGATGTCACCGACGATTTCTCGCCGAACTCCGTCAAAGCCAGCAAGGTTGTGTTGTGCTCGGGTCCAACGCCCACGTGCCCCATGGATGCCGACGGAAATCCGATCGATCCGACCGACCCGACCTGCACCCCGGTTCCCCCAGTCTGTGAACTCGACGCAAACGGCGACCCCGTCGACCCCACTGACCCAAACTGCACCCCGGTTCCCCCAGTCTGTGAACTCGACGCAAACGGCGACCCGGTTGACCCTGCCGATCCAGATTGCAACGAGCCACCGCTCCCGCCAGAACCGCCGGTCTGCGAAGTTGACGAGAACGGCAACCCGACCGATCCGGCCAACCCCAACTGCGACAACTTCGTCCCACCTCCGTGTGAACTCGATGGCAACGGTGATCCGGTC